>CALUSG010000016.1 GCA_944323365.1 Candidatus Gastranaerophilales bacterium | reverse complement strand
AGCTTCAATATATTTTGGCGGATTATGGAGCGGCTTAACAATAGTAGTTGATGTCAATAATTTTAATGGCGGACCAAATATTCTTGGCAAAGATGTATATGCAATAAGTCTTACCGGGACTTCTGTCAATTATAACAAGGCACAATATATAGAAAGTTTATTTTTCAAACCATATGGAGCAGAAGGTACACAGACAGAAATAAATGGATATCAGGGCTGTGATGCTGCTATAGGTGCCTCTCCAGATGGAAATGGTTACGTAAATTATTTAGGTCGTGCACCTGGTGCTGGCTGCAGTTATAAATATTTGTATGAGAAGTAGACAATTTAATTGAAGATTTTATATAAAATATCAGGTAAAATTATGGTAAACAAAAAGAGGTTATAACAGTATTTTTAGCCATTAAATATGTTGCATTTTATATTAAATTGTGCTATTTATTATATTAAAAAGGAGAAAGCTAATGGATATTATGAAAAAATCACAAAACGGGGGGGGGCGACTTCTCAAGGCTTAATTAGAGCGGCTTTCGGGCGAGCTATGGTTTGGAGTTCCTTATCAGACCTGTTTTCTAAAAGTCTTGACTATAAATTTAAAGCAAACTATAATTCTAATATGAAGAAGTATAGTTGTAGTATAAAAGGTTTTACATTAGCAGAGGTATTAATAACATTAGGCATAATAGGTGTAGTTGCAGCGTTAACTATTCCGACATTAATTTCAAAGTATCAGGAAACACAGTTTAAGGCAGCATATAAAAAAGCATATGCAGATTTAAATCAAGTTTTATTGCAGGCATTTGCGAATAATGAAATGCCTTATCGTACTTCGCTGTATAGTGAAAATTCAACGCAAAAAGAGTTTGATTTAATTAAAAAAGGCTTTAAGGTTTCTAAGTCTTGTGAATTAGACAATTTTTATGAATGCTGGTCAGATGGCGATACATTATGCGGAGGGGAATGTTCTCCCGGTGCGGAAAATGGTTTGCCGACTCCAACATTGAGCCGTTGGGCATTTGTAGATTTAGCCGGACGTGCCTGGGCACCGTATAGTCGTTATGAAAATATATATTTGGTTGATACTAACGGATCATCTAAGCCAAATATGTTTGGACAAGACAGATGGATATTTGCTTTAGTAGATGCAAATGGCGACAGAGTTACAACAGGTGCCGCTCAAAAAGTGATTCCACGTTTTTCATATGATATGAAGGAAGTTACGTATTGGTGTAAAAATCCGCCGTGCAATTATTACAGCTGGTTGTACAAAAAATAGAGTTGATAATATCTTGTGCTGTAATTTTTAAACAATCTAAATTTTTGCATGATGTTTGGCGACGTTCCCAAAGACAAGGTTTTATAGGACAGTTATCGGTTGCTTTTATCGGTGTAACTGTTGGAGGAATGAGTTTTTTATCATCAGTTGGTCCAAATATTGCAAAAGTTTTTGTTCCAAGTGCAACAGCTATGTGTAATGGGGCAGAATCCGAACATAAAAAGATTTCGGCTTTGCTTATTAATTCTGCGAGCTCACGAATATTTTTTGTTTTTCCGTATAAGTTTTCAAATTCTGTTGTTGTAACTGTTTTTAAAATGGTTTCTATACATTCTTTATCGTCAGGGCCGCCTGCAAGAATAACTTTTTTGCCGTTTTTAACCAATAAATCAATTGTTTGTGCCCAGGTTTCGGCAGAAATTGTTTTTACAATTCCTTTTTCTATACTCATTTTGCTTACTCCAGGGTGTATTAATACAGAATTAGGGATTTTGTCTTGCGGTTGAACTTTTATTTCGGGTAGTTCAGTAACTATATCTGTGATTGGTGTTACTAAATCGTGATACATTTTTACTGCATATTGATTTTTGTTTAGAGGAACCGCACAGGTCAGAAGTTTTCGGCTTAAAGCTCCGCAGTCATATCCGTATCGTTTTTTTGCACCTGTAAGCCATAAAATTATGCTCATAAATTTATTCCCGCCTGATGCTATTGCTATATCATAGTTTCGGGATTTTAAAATTAGTTTTATTATTTCTATATATTTGTTTTTTCTTTTGATGTCAACTAAAACTATTTCGTCTATTACATCAGTCAAATCTTTAATACTTTTACTTCTTGGCTCAAGTGCAAGTGTTATTTTAGCATTCGGAAATTCTTTTTTTACAGAAATTAAAGCAGGTAAAAAAAGAATTTCATCGCCTATTCCGCCAAAATTTATTGCAAGTATTTTGTTAACATTTTCCATATAATAAATTATACCTCAAAAATTTGTTGTATAATAATTCTATGGTTAATAAAGTTACAACAGGAGCTGTTATAGGGCTGAAAGCTTATGAGGTGTCTGTAGAAACGGATGTCCAAAACGGTTTGCCGTCATTTTCGGTAGTTGGCCTGCCTGATGCCGCTGTCAATGAAGCTCGTGACAGAGTTAGATCTGCTATTAAAAATTCTAATTTTACTTTTCCAACAAAAAAAATAGTTATAAATCTTGCTCCGGCGGATTTAAAAAAAGCAGGTACAAGTTTTGATTTATCAATCGCAATGGGGATACTTATTGAAGAAGGAGTTCTAGAAGCTGATTCTGTTAAAGATTATGCTTTTTTGGGAGAATTGTCTTTAAACGGCGATTTAAGAGGGGTAAGAGGTGTATTGCCGGTTGTTATGGGGCTTAAAGATATTGGGATAAAAAATGTTATAGTCCCTTTTTGTAACGCTAAAGAAGCAGCATTAGTCGATAATATAAATATTTTTGGAGCAGAGTCATTATTTGATGTTGTTAATCATTTTACAGAAGTTCCTTTAAAGCAAACAATTTCTGATATAGCAAGTTATTTAAGCGTTAGTAATGAGAATTATGAATATGATTTTAAGAATGTCAAAGGACAGCAAAAAGCAAAGCGTGCATTAGAAATTGCAGCTGCGGGCGGTCATAATTTATTAATGGTTGGAGCCCCAGGTTCCGGTAAAACCTTGATGGCTAAATGCTTTGCTTCAATATTACCGCCTTTGAATTTATCAGAAGCACTTGAATTAACTAAGATTTACAGTATCTGCGGGTTATTAACCCCGGAAGAACCACTTGTTAGAAAAAGACCGTTTAGAATGGTTCACCACACAGCTTCTGCTAACGGAATTATAGGCGGCGGAAGTAATCCCATGCCGGGGGAAATTACATTGGCTCACAGAGGGGTGCTGTTTTTGGACGAATTGGTTGAATTTCCTAGAAATGTTTTGGAAGTTTTAAGACAACCTATTGAAGATGGTGAAATTGTTATATCAAGAGCGAAACACTCTATAAAATATCCGGCTAAATTTTTGCTTCTCGGGGCTATGAATCCTTGCCCTTGCGGCTATTTGGGTGATAAAGAAAAGCAGTGTACTTGTTCAGAGTATATGATTAATCGCTATTTGGCAAAACTTTCAGGTCCGCTTTTGGATAGAATCGATTTGCAAATTGATGTCCCAAGACTCACTGCAAACGAACTTTTAACTTCTTCCGAAGCACCGGAATCTTCTTTTGAGATTAGAAAAAGAGTTATTAATGCTCGTAATATTCAAGCGGAAAGATACAAAAACGAAAATATCTTTACAAATTCTGAATTAACTCCTGATATGATTAAAAAATATTGTCAAATTGATGAAGCCTCAAAAGAAATTTTTAAAGCTGCAATTATAAAATACAGGCTTTCGGGCAGACGCTATGATAGAGTTTTGAAAATAGCCCGTACTATTGCAGATTTGGATAATTCTGATATTATTAAGCAAAAACATCTTATGCAGGCTTTGCAATATAAAATGTTTGATAAAGACACATATGTTTCAGCTGATTAAATGCATATAACCCGCAGCTAATCCTGCTATTGCCGATACACCAAGATAAAAAAGAGGATCTCTCTTTTGTTTTGTGCTTATAAAAAATAAAATTCCTAACAAAACCATACCCCAAATGTTGGCATTGGAAACAAATAAATCAATGCCTACAGCCGCTAAAAGTCCACATCCGGCTGGTTTTAGTGCATAAATTGCAGCCTGAACATTTTTGTTAGTTTTAAATTGTTCTAGTAGTTTTGAAATAATTATAACCAAAATATATGATGGCAAAATTATAGAAGTGGTAGCAACAAGTGCTCCTAATAATCCTGATGTTGCAAATCCTGCAAATGTCGCAACGTTTACACCTACAGGCCCCGGGGTTATCGTTGATATTGCTATCATATCAGTTAATTGTTTTGCTGTATACCATTTTTGCACTTCCGCTATATGAAATAAAAACGGCAATGTAGCATATCCGCCACCATATGAAAACAGTCCTATATGAAAAAATTGTAAAAATAATTCAAGATAAATCATCTTTACACTCCCTTAGAATTTTTTCCCCTACAGAATCCTGGTGCTTTTTGCGATAAATTATACCTGCAATTATTGATAAAATTATTATTAATGCCGGTGATACTTTAAAACAAGCCGATAGTATAAATGATGCAAAGAAGATTATGCATGTGAATTTATCAATAATGCTTTTATTCCACATTTCTTTTGTAGCTAAATATAAAAGCATTATAACACCAATTCCGACACCCCAAAATATGCTTTGTATAAAGCTTAAATGTACAATTTCTTCTAATATAGATGCTAAAAGTACTATTGTCAAAAATGCAGGTGATACAATTCCTAAAACAGCGGCCAAAGCCCCGATTTGTCCACGAAGTTTATATCCTACAAAAATAGACATATTAGCTGCAATAATTCCTGGAACAGATTGCCCCAGTGCGTAATATTCACATAATCCATCCGAATCTATCCATCCTTTCTTGTCCACAAGTTCAGACTGCAATAACGGTAAGATTACATATCCACCGCCTAATAGCAATGTCCCTACTTTGAAAAAGGTTTTAAATATTGTGTAAAATGACTTGTCCATACGTTTTTATATTAACATAAACAAAATTGTTAGTTTTTGATTATAAAAAATGCAAGGGCAAAGAAATAAAAAATCTTGCTAGAATATAGTATTTCTTATCCTATTGAACAGTCTGACTAATCTTTGTTCATAGTTGCTTTTAATCTTACCATGGCACGAGCCAGTGCTGCTTCGGCACGTTTGGCATCTATTTGGGCATCGTGTTCTGCAAGCCGTGCTTTTGCTCTTTCTAACGCTTTTTCCGCACGGGTTTTGTCTATTTCATCACCGCATTCAGCACATTCTGTTAAAATTAGTGCTTCTTCATCTTTAAACTGAAATACTCCGCCCATTGTTGCGAAAAGCTTCGTATCTTTGCCTTGAACCACTTTTGTTACACCTATATCCAACGGTGTCATATATGGAACGTGACCCTTTAAGATTCCAAATTCGCCATTTACGCCTTTAGAATAAATTTCGTCTACGTCTTCGTCAAAAACAACTCTTTCATGTGTAATTATTTTTAAATGCATAAATTATCCCTCAAGAGTTTTAGCTTTTTCAACAGCTTCTTCTATAGTACCTACCATATAGAAGGCTTGTTCAGGAAGATTATCGTGTTTACCTTCAATGATTTCTTTAAAGCCTTTAATAGTATCTTCAAGTTTTACATATTTACCTTTTGTTCCGGAGAATTGTTCAGCAACAAAGAATGGTTGTGATAAAAATCTTTGGATTTTACGTGCTCTGTTAACTGTTTCTTTGTCTTCTTCCGATAATTCATCCATACCTAAAATAGCTATAATATCTTGAAGTTCTTTGTATTTTTGAAGGATTTCAAGAACTTTTCTTGTCACATTATAGTGTTCTTCTCCGATAATATTAGGATCTAACGCTCTGGAACTTGATTCCAAAGGATCAACAGCAGGATAAATACCTAATGATGCAATTTGTCTTGATAATACGGTAGATGCATCAAGGTGAGAGAAAGTTGTAGCAGGAGCCGGGTCGGTTAAGTCGTCTGCCGGCACGTAAATTGCCTGAACTGATGTAATTGATCCATCTTTTGTGGAAGTAATTCTTTCCTGTAATTCACCCATTTCTGTAGCCAAAGTCGGTTGATAACCTACCGCAGATGGCATACGTCCTAAAAGTGCTGATACTTCTGAACCTGCCTGGGTAAATCTGAATATGTTATCAATAAATAGTAATACGTCTTGTTTTGAATAATCTCTAAAGTATTCGGCAGCAGTTAAAGCGGAAAGCCCAACTCTCATACGAGCTCCCGGCGGCTCGTTCATCTGTCCGTATATAAGTGCTACTTTGTCGATTACGTTTGATTCTTTCATCTCATTCCAAAGGTCGTTACCTTCACGAGTTCTTTCACCAACACCGCCAAATACTGATACACCCGAGTGCTCCATTGCAATGTTGTGTATTAGTTCCATAATTAATACTGTTTTACCAACACCGGCACCGCCAAATAAACCGATTTTACCACCCTTTTGATATGGTTGTAAAAGGTCAATTGCTTTAATACCGGTTTCTAATATTTCTATGTCTGTATTTTGATCGGTTAATGCCGGTGATTTTCTATGGATTGGCAGATATGTTTCAGCATTTATTTCACCCATTTCATCAACCGGATCTCCTGTAACATTTAGTATTCTTCCTAAAATTTCTTTGCCTACAGGAATTTTTATAGGTTCATTTGTGTTTATTACTTTCATGCCTCTTTTTAAACCATCGGTAGATGACATGGCTACTGTTCTTACTCTATTTGAGCCGAGCATTTGTTGAACTTCAGCAACAATTTTCTTGCCGTCTTCCGTGAAAATATTTAATGCTGTATAAATTTCAGGTAAATTCCCCTGTTGAAATTCTACGTCTATTACAGGTCCTATAATCTTAGTTATTATCCCTTCATTCTCTAATAAAGTTTCCATAGTCTGCCCCTCTCTATTATGCATTCATTATATATCAAAAAAATTTTTTTTGTACACTGGCAAAAATTTTTTTTCTTGTGTTATTATATTTATTATAAATGGAAGAAAAAATGCAAGGTTTGATTGAAAAAGAATTATCCAGCCAGGATAAGATTTTAAAGCCCGATTTTAGTTCAAAAACAGGTCGTGAATTGCTTGCGTTTTATTTGCAAACTAAGTTTAAACAGATTTTGGCATTTGATAAAAAGTATTCAATGCCGATTTTTCGTGATGTTAATCCAAATTTTATATCACGTTTTTCAAAAAGATTAATAAACAACCCTGATAAAAGATTTTTAATAAGTATAACCGGCGAATCGGCCGCCGGAAAGTCTACTATTTGCAGAGAAATAAGCAAAGTTATTGAGCAGCTTTCTATGCCGGTTACAATCTTGAGCACAGATAATTATTTTAACGATATATCCGATTTAATAGCTAAATACGGAACATTTGATAATCTTCGTGACAGCGGCTATGATGTGGATGCTCCATCAAGTTTTCAATTAAATGTTTTAAAAGAAGATTTGCAGGATTTAGCAGACGGGCTTGATATTAAATGTCCTATGTATCTGCCGAACGGTACAGGAGTTTCTGTTCCAAAAGCTATTGGTGTTCATTCATCTAAAATTATAATTGTCGAAGGTATTGCAACCATGTACGATACGGTTAAGGATGTTTTTGATGTTAAAATTTATGTTGAAACAGATGACGATGTTAGGAAAAAATGGTTCGTTGACAGAGCTGTTGAAGAACGTAATCAAGATTTGGATAATGCACTTAAACACTGGAACTATATCCTTAATGCCGGAGAAAAATATGTAAAACCATTTAGACGTGAAGCGGATATGATTATTAACGGCAAAGCTGATTTGAAATATTTTGCACAAATTCTTGAATATATCCATACTATTACTAATAATTTTCAATAATTATTAATGTATGTTTTTTTGTTGCCCGATTTGTTTTAATATGTTAAACTTGTTAGAGTATTAGTGT
>CALUSG010000015.1 GCA_944323365.1 Candidatus Gastranaerophilales bacterium | reverse complement strand
TGCAAAACCGGAGCAATTAATTACTCCGGTTTTTATAATTTACGCTGAACGCCAATAGCCTCGTACTTCTGTTCCATCACTTCGGGTATAAGGTCTTACATATATTAGACCACCACCGTTCATACTTGCTAGCTCTAAATCTGACTCGTATGGAATTCCGATACTGTTCAGCTGTGCCATTATTGCACTCTCATTTCCGCTATATTCATCGCTTGTCATTTGTGAGATTAATTCTCTGGTATAAATTTTGTCTTCGCCGCTTATGGGGTTCAAATAGCCGGAGTAATTTAATTTTTGTGTTTCTGGTTTTATTAACCCATCCTTCAATTGCTGTTCTATAATCGGAAGGTTCTTTTTAAAATCTTCACGACTCATTTCGCCTATTTCCTGTGGAGTGAAAATTGGGTTCCCATCTTTGTCTACATTCATTTCGACACCACCCTCAAGTAAAAATGATGGTTGGTTATCTTCTTGAAGATTTTGTAATATTTGCGGTGGGATTATCATTGGTGCAGGATTGACCTTTTTGGAATTATCATTTATAATTGACTTATCAGCTGCAAGTCTGGAGATAGAATTATCACCTTTCTCCGGCGAAAGGTTTGATGCAGGTGCAGAAACCATCAAACGCTTCGCAGCTGATTTGTTTTGTCTGTGTGCTGTTACTATCCAATTTCTTGGCTTTCCATACCAGTCTGTTACAATTGCTATTTTATTTTTCAAATCTTCAATATATTTATTATTTGGATGTAACGTATCATTTTGAGTAACAATACCGTTATCAATCGTTTCCGGTAAAGATTTTAAAAATTCATCAATGTCAATTTTTTGTTTTTGGCGTTTTTCTATAAAGTGTGCCATTCCATAACCCAGTTCGCCGTCTTGTCCCCAGACCAAATCGGTTTTGCCTATTCCTTTTTTATTAAAAGCATCAGGGACAAAACCTTTTTTATGTTCAAGCAAAGTATTGATTGCTTTTTCAGTATTACCACTGGCTTTTTGGAAGGCAATCCCCCAGTCTTTTCGCTTATCCAAGATTTCATTTAATTGTTTTAGATGGTTATTTAAAAGTATTTTTCCATTAATTGCCCCAATACCGCCGCCTGCGAACATGCCAAGTCCTGCATCCTGCAGCGTTGTAATCATTGGATTTTTATCCTCAATCATTCCTCTGCCAGCGCCGAACATTCCACCTGAGGCCAGACCGGAGGCTGCGCCAGAGCCGATTTCCTGCGCTAACTTTTTACCGATTGCTTTTTGAAGCAGTTTTTGTCCTGCCATAGCACCTAATTTGCCCGTACCGCTAAAAGGTAGGGCTGCGCTCCCAATTTCTAGAACGGCCCCTGACCAAATCTTAATCAAATAATTTCTTAAATCTTCATCAAGTTTTTGGCTGTAATTCTCATAGACAAAGTTAATTCTTTGAATTTTTTCTTCCTGTGTCAAATTCTTGTCTTGTAAAATCAATTCAACATAGTTTTTCGGCATAGTGTTTGTCATAATTTTTCCCTTTCATGTTTTCATCGCAAAATTAAGGTACTTTTGGTACCCTTTTTGCCTGCTACTTATATTTCTACTCATTAGCAAAGTTTCTTATTTAAACTTATAGTTTGTATGCCCACTGGTACATACCATCTTTGTACTTTGCCACATATTGTACATTGTTTCCGTTTGAACCCATAAGTTTTATATTATGATAACCATTTGTTTTTTTACTTCTTATCTCGACTATTTCCTGCGGTTCAAACACTAAAGTCGATATATCTTTATATCCGTTTGGCTGTTTTTGTAAAATAAATAAGGAATATCCGGCGGTTCCCCAATATAATGTCGAATTCACAAAACCGATAATTTCATTTATTCCGTCTTCGTTTAAGTCAACTTCAAAGGCCTTTGCTGATTGTGGCTCTATACCTGCAAATGATTTAATCTCTACCGAAGTCATTCCTTGTTCTTGTAGGACATATTCATACAAAATTTTACTTGCTTCTGCATCCGCTTCATCTTTTGCAAAGTCCAATTTCTTATATGTACCAAATGCCATTAAGGATTGAGATATTAGCATCGTTGTCAAAAGTGTAATTACTAAAATTTGTATTTTTTTCATTTTCTGCCATTTCACTTATTTTAATTTCCTGCTTATTTTACCATTTGTTTAAAAATTCAGTCAACACTCTAATTTAAAATCTAAAAGCCAGACTTAATATATAGTCTGGCTTTTAGTTATTATATTATAGTATATTTTCTACAGTTAAATACTTTCATTCGGCTTACTTTCATGTCCGAAAAGATACTTCAAACCAGCATTAGCTGCTATTCCGTTTCTGCCGCCATTTCGTATTAATACCTGACCGTAAGCAGAGAAATTGTCATTTATTGTTTTTTGAATTCCTAAACCATACTGAACATAAGGTTTTACACTTAAATCAGGCAGCGTTGCCATATTTGCTGTAAACTGTGAATCATTCATAATATTCCAGTTCATCCCAGCAGTTAAGTATGGCTGCCAACCGTTTTGGGTATTCAAAGCTAATCTTACGTTTGGTGAAATCTGTATTACATGTAAAGGATCACCGTTTATGCTTACTCCAGCTGCATTTGTGTAATTAAATGTGTTTACAAATGTGTAACTTAATAGCAAGCTGGGCTGAATAATAAATTTTCCGTCTTTAAATTCAAAATTGTAACCGGTTTTATTAGCAACACCTGCCATAAACATCGGGAAATCTTCACTACCATATTGTGTGCTTGCATCTGCAACACTTGCACCGGCGTTTACCGTTAAACCTGTAAAGAAGTTTCCTTTATAGTATGTCCCTGTTAAACCCAAGTTACCGCCGTTTTGGTAAATGCTGTTACCGTTAAACGATTGATGACTTCCAAAATATGACACGTGTGCACTCAAAACTCCTTCTCCGCCATTTTTAAATTGGTGGATTGCACTATCACCGCCGATAAATGTACCGTATGAGAAGTTATCTACTTTAGGTCCGTTTTTTAAACCTACACTGTCATATGATGCAAACGGTCTTACCCAAGTCCCGCCTGAATTTGTTTCATTAACTCTATATGTTACTCCGTCTGCTTCTTCGACTACGGCATATCTGTTGGCTTGTTTTTGCGCAAGTCTGACACTTGCAGGATTTAGCATTCTCATATCCATATTGTTAAATGCATTATTATAAGTATCAAGCATGCTCATATATCCGCCAAGCTGAGCTGCAACCGGACCGGTCATTATTGATGGGTTTAAATTATTGTAATTTTCACTTGACCCACGAGTGAATGTAAAATTGCCTGTTGTTTGATTATAGTTAACTCCGTATTTGTAGATTGGTGAATATGCAACTTCATTAACATTTGTCGCAATGTGAGCGGCAAGACTATCGCCTTCATTAATAATTATTGCTGGATCAACTGCGTTTATTTCTACTTTATCTTTTATTGCGTCACTTAATAAATTTATTTCACTTACATTTAAAATTGCATCTTTATTCACAGTTGCACTATCTGCAGTTATCTTATCCATAGTTTCTTTTGCCAAATCTGCGTCTACCATTATATTCGAATTTGAATTAATGTTGATTGCTGCCAAATCTATTTGCCCAATTGAATTGTTTGCAAGGTTTAATGTACCGCCATTGAAATTTAAAGTGTTTTTATTTCCCTGACCGTTTAAATATTCATCCTTTGCAAAAGTTACAATTCCACTGTTTAGATTGTAGTTTAAGTTGTCAATATATGTATCATGGACTGTGTTTGTGTTGTTGTTATTTAAAGTAAGTTTCTGAGCAATTCCTTCAAAAATTATTTTTCCGTCACCATTCAGATTAAGTTCATTTGAAGAGTTTGCTGAACTTATTTTATCATTAACTATAATTTCCTTGCCGTTTTGAGCATTTAGTAACGCTTTTGATGTCGTCCCTTCAAGATAAATTACATCAGTATCAGAATTATTTCCTAATGAAATATTACTGTCTGAAGCATTAATGTTTACTGTTCCGCCATCTTTTACTGTTAATACACCTTTTCTTTCTGAATTAGTGATAAAACCTTTAATATTTGTGTCGTTAAATGTTAAAGTTTGGGCATTATTTACTGCAAAACCAATATTATTTTCACCGTCAAGAGTATAACCATTACCATTTACGGTTAAAGCTTTTCCGCTCAGGTTACCGGTCCAACCGGTTTCGGTATTTGTTTCGGTTATTTTAATATCTCGATTTGCTGCAAAAGTCCTTTCATCTGACAATGAAATATCTGAATCTCCAGCCTTATCTGTCTGGTTTACGGCAATTGTAAAACCGTCGATTTTTAGCCCTTCGCCATTTTTATCGGCAAGACGGTTTACATTTAAATTATTGTCTTTTGCTGTTATTGTATAAACGTAATCATTTGTTAAAACATTAATTCCGCTTTCCGGAGTTTTTAATTCTACTCCGTCAGGTGTAACTGAAGCCGTATATTCGTTTTTAGTCACTTCCGCAAAATCCGAAGTAATATTTACGTCCTGAAGATTTAAAACACCAGTTGCAGTTGTAGCTTTAATTGTATCTAAAATTTGGTTAGAACTTGCAAGATTCATATCTATTTTCAAACCAGCATTGTTTGATGTCAGGCTGTTTAAGTTCATTTCGCCAACGTTGTTGTTTGCTAAATCAAGCAGTGAACCTTCTTCAAGGGTTAAATCCGTACTATTCAGGTAATTATCTTTGGTTAAAGCCAGAGTACCGGATTTCAGATTTACAGCTAGGCTTGAATTTTCTTCTGGTGATACGAAGTTATCCATAACTATTTTACCAACGGATGAAAGATTTTCATATAAGCTGTTTGAATTTGAATCGTTTATGTTTATTATTGAGTCTTTACCAACTATGCCGCCGCCAAAATACATTGTTCTGCCGCTATTGGCATTTAAGCGTAAAGTTCTGTTTGATATATATATATCTCCGCCTTTTTCTGCAATATTGCCACTAAAAATTACATCTTTATTTAATGATACAATATTAATACCGGTCGAAAGTACATCTTCTAAGCCTGCAAAATCATCTATTAATTCAGAATTTATTGCTCCACCTTGAGTGGATGTATTATTTTTGAAGTCAGTATCAACTATATTAACTGATAAAGATGAAGCATTTATAGCTCCGCCTTGCTTTTGCGCAGAGTTATTTTCAAATATTGAATTTTTTATTGCCAAATTTGAATTAATATACCCAGATGCTATTGCTCCGCCTTGGGCTGTTGTATTATTATTTTTAAATGTAGAATTATTTATGGTTAAATTTGTAAGACCTGCAACTATTGCTCCACCGCCATCAGTTGCATCAGCACTGTTATTTTCAAATCTTGAATTTTCTATAGTTAAATCCCCTAACTTTATGCCAAATGGAACATTATCCTCATTAGATTCGGGGTTATTATCGCCACATAAATGAGCTATTGCACCACCGCCTTTTAAATTCAATGTTGGTTCACTTAATTCATCAGTATTTACTGAATTCCCTCTAAAAACTGTGTTTTTTACAGTTAAATTACCATTATCTACGTATATGCCTCCACCTGATTTTGCACTGTTACTATCAAAATCAGAGTTTTCAATGTTAAGTGTGGAGCCTCCATTCGCTGTCATATATAATATTCCCCCACCATCACCTGTGGAGGTGTTGGATATGAATTTTGAATTTGTTATATTATGCATCTGGGGACTGGTTTCATTATATAACCAGATAGCTCCGCCACCTTCTGAACCTGAACTATTTCCTTCAAAATTTGAATTTTCTACAATAATTTTACTTCCATCTATGCCCATTACTGCAACAGCACCACCATAACCTTCAATATAATCCAGTCTGTTATATACAACTTCATCTTGCTCATTTACTGTATAATAACCGTCATCAGTGTTTGATTTTGCTGAATTGTTTTTAAATTCGGAATTTTTTATAATCACATCTCCAGATGCATTCACAGCTCCGCCTGCCACTGCCGCTATGTTTGAGTTAAATTTCGAGTCTTCAATCGTTATATCTCCATCTGAATTTACTGCACCGCCAATTCCGTCATATGAAATAGTATCTTTTGTGTATTCCTTATCTTTGTATAATAAAGTTGTTTTGCCGCTAACTGCATAATTTGCAGTATTATCAGTAAATTCACTATTTTTTATTAGGGCAGTCCCTTTATTATTTATCGCTCCTCCATATGAAGCTGAGTTTTTCGCAAATTTTGAGTCTGTAACAACCAATTCACCTGTATTATTAACTGCCCCTCCTATTCCGACTTCGCCACTTAGCATATTCTGCTCTTTTGATCCATTTTCGTTTGTATATTCCCATGATGTAAAATATTTAACTGAAACTTTATTACCTATAAACTCTGAATCTGTTATGTTTAACTTTCCGTTTGCACTGATAGCACCGCCTAAACCTATATATGTAGCCATTTGTTCCGAATCTAAACCTTTTCCTGATATGTTAATTTGATTGTTTATAAATTTAGAACCTACTACTTTTACATTTTCATATCCTATTGCATTGACAGCTCCACCATTTGCAACTGATATCTCGCCGATTATCTCACCTGTCATTGGATTTTTTATGACACCGTTATCATTATTTTGAATTAAATCAGGCAAATAAAAAGATTCCGTTCCATCAGTTTTAGTAAGCATATACGTTTCAGAATCCCAATTCCATACGTTTTCATCTACGGTAATTGTTAGCCCCTCTGTTGAATTTATTCCTTTGTTTTCAAATATCTTATCCTCTAATGTTAACTCATAAATATTCAGTGTATCATCAGAGGTTCCTGCATACACCATATTTGCGCTTCCTAATACAGCATTTATAAATAGCGCTGCCAAAATAACCTTCTTATTTAACATATCTAATTCCTCGCTACTAATACATAAAATAAATATTTCATGTAATTTACACTTTATTTACAACCTTTGCATACTCTTACGTATGATGAAATAAAAAACTTTAATATTTTTTATGTATCTTTACAAAATGTAAACAAATATTCGCAGCACGAATTCTTGCATAAAACGTTATTTCACTATAATAGCCAATTTTATTTTAATGGCCCTGAAAGGTCATTTTAATTACACTTTTAAATTGCCCAAATTTTTAGATATTTTTATTAGGTTGTTTGTTTTACAGGACTCTTTTTGTTTATTTTTCCGACTTTATTAGCTCTTTTAACTATTTGGGAACTATGCTTCTAACACATCGTGGCATATTAGTAGCATAAAACTTTTAGTGCGGTAAACGCGCACCCTACTTGCTCGCATATAGCTAAAGCTATTTGTTCGTACCTAGACGCACAATTGTCGCCATTTAACAAAAAATAAAACTTCACATTGTGTGGAGTTTTATTTCATATTTTATTTAGAAGTAAATGATAATTTATCTGCAAAACCGGAGCAATTAATTACTCCGGTTTTTATAATTTACGCTGAACGCCAATAGCCTCGTACTTCTGTTCCATCACTTCGGGTATAAGGTCTTACATATATTAGACCACCACCGTTCATACTT
>CALUSG010000014.1 GCA_944323365.1 Candidatus Gastranaerophilales bacterium | reverse complement strand
TTTCTTTTCTTGTTGCAATCCTTCAAGTTCACTTTGGGATTTTTCTAATTTACTTTCGGCTGCTGCTAATTTGTCACTAGCTGTGTTAAGTTCAGATTCAGCTTTATCAACATCAGATTTTTTAGCACCGACATTTTTATATGCTTCATCTTTTGCTTGTTCAGCCTCACTTAATTTCCTTTCTGCCTCTCTTAATCTTTGTTCTGCTGCTTCATAAACTGGATTTGGCATTCCATTATCTAATGTTCTAGGAGTACCATCTAGCATAAATTTTGCAGCCTGTACATTAGCCTGTGCAGTATTATAATTTCCTAAAGCCGTTGCATACTGGCTATTAGCCTCTTCTAATGCCAATTGTGCAGTGTCACGTTTTGTCGTCCATCCCTCAACACTCTGTTTAGCTTGGCTAACTTCTTGTTTTTTCGTTTTAATCTGAGATTCAGTATTCTCTATTGCAGTATCTAAACTTGCAATTTCTTCTTCTGCGGCTTTCTTATCTGCATCTAAAGATTCTAATGTTTTACCAAGATCAGTTATCTCAGTGCTTAATTGGGTTTCTGCACCTTTAGCGGTATTGATAGCACCTCGCAACGAACTAATATCGTTAGCACTAGCCATGCCGTTAATTGCAGATGCAGAACCACTAGAACCTGTTACGCTGCCTGCACCCTGTGTTCCGCTTGCACCCTCTGAACCGCTTTGTATTGCCGGACCGTCACCAGCTCCGTTATTATTACCTTTTACTGAATTTTTATTATTGACTAAATCAGCTATTGATTTTATCAATCCGCCTAAGGCTGTACCGGCTTGCATACCAATTTGAGTACCCAGCATAATTTTTTCCATAGTACTCATATCGTCTGAGCCGCCAGGCATACCATAAGCCCCAGGCATCATCTGACGCATATTTACGACACCTGAATATCTGTTAGCAGATGCATGTAAATTTGCATTATAATTCATCTTATATGATACCCTATCATATGGATTAAATCCTCTTTGAGCACCAACAAAAATAGAACCACGACTACCACCCAGCCCACGTGTATGAGTCGTACGCGTTGTAGACTGCAAAGCAGCTGTTGATGTCTGTTTTATACCACTCGATCTCTGAGATGATACTGACACCTTCGCCTGTGAATATGAACTTTTTGCTTTAGGTAGTCCTGGTATTGCCATATTCTACTCTCTCGTTTTTATACTCTTAAATATATAAAAACGTGAGCTCACCTCCAATTTCCTATTTTATGATTATTGTTACAAAAATTAACATGCTGAATTACATGCTATTTTTGGATTTCGACCTAATTAATATATACCCAATATATACATTAATTTTTCTTTAATTGTTAAAAAAAATTCACAATAACATGCTTTTCATTAGGCATGAATTCTTTGGGGTTTTGCAATAGATTTTTAAGATAAATTAACACTTTTTTTGTAAATTTTTCATTTGAAAATTTTTTCATCGTAAATCCGCTTGTATAAAGAATATTTTAATTTGTTAAAAAATATTATGTAAAAACTTTGGCATGAATTAAAAAAAACTATTTATTTTTTTTTAATTTGTCCTATGATAAGTATACAAATCTTGGGATGAGATTTGACGGGGGTTGAATATTTACTCCGCATATTTCCATCTAAAGAACGATTAATCTGCTTTCAAAAATCGTTTAAAATATGGATAGAGTTTAGAGTCTTTATATCTTGGAGGTTATAGTGTTAGAACATGGTTATATACAAATTTATACAGGGGATGGAAAAGGCAAAACTACAGCATCTTTGGGACTGGCTTTAAGAGCCCTGGGCCACGGATGGAAAGTGCTTATTATCCAATTTACCAAAGGTGACAGTGCAACCTCTTATGGTGAAATCGTTTCATCTTCTAAATTCTTACCTAATCTCGATGTAGTTCAATTTGGAATGGATAGAGTCTGCTATTCTCATAATGTATGTATGGATGACTTCAAAGAAGCTAAAAAAGGTTGGGAATTCGCTAAAAAAGCTATTCAATCCGGTAAATATCAATTAATTATTTTGGATGAAATTAATATTTGTACTGCAATGAATATGATTAAAGTTTCTGATGTCAAAGAAGCTCTTTTAAATAAACCTGAAAATTTGGAAATTGTTTTAACAGGCCGTTATGCACACCCTGAACTAAAAGCTCTTGCTCATCTGGTTACTGAAATGAAACCTATTAAACACTACTTTGATATGGGAGTCATGGCTAGACAGGGTATTGAATATTAATAAGAGTTAATATTTATTTAATTTCTATTTGCACTCAGGCATGTTTGTACTAAAATTAGATTGGTTATACTAGTCCGATAGGTTCGCCCTAGTCCAAAGGCCCAACAAGCCGGACGGATGGGACTGTTTAGCCCGTAGTACAATACATTAATATAAGGAGAAAAACGATGCCAGCAGCATCTATGATTGAACTTTTAGAAGCAGGTGTTCATTTCGGACACCAAACTCAAAGATGGAACCCTAAAATGAAACCGTATATTTACGGTGCCAGAAATGGTATTTACGTTATTGATTTACGTAAAACTACCGAGCTTTTAGATGAAGCTTACGCTGTTGTTAGAGAATTCGCAGCTCGTAACAAAAATATTCTTTTTGTTGGTACTAAAAAACAAGCCGCTGAAGTTATTGCCGAAGAAGCTAAAAGAGCCGGTGCTTATTATATCAACAGAAGATGGTTAGGCGGTATGCTTACTAATTTTGATACTATTCGCTCTAGAGTTAATAAACTTAGAGAAATTGAAGATTTTATCAGTTCAGGTCATGCTGAAAAACTACCTAAAAAAGAAATCGCTCAATTAAACCGCCAATTAGGTAAATTAAGCAAAACTTTAGGCGGTATTAAAGATATGAGAGGATTACCCGATTTAATCTTTATCGTTGACCAAAAGAAAGAAGATATCGCTATTAAAGAAGCTAACAAACTCGGTATACCTGTTATCTGTTTGGCTGATACTAACGCAGATCCGGATGGTATAAACTATATTATCCCGGGTAATGATGATGCAATCAGATCTATTAAGTTAGTTACTTCTAAATTAGCTGATGCCGTTCTTGAAGGTAAACAATTAAAAGAAAATAATGCTAATCAAAAAGCTAAAATT
This sequence comes from Candidatus Gastranaerophilales bacterium, assembly GCA_944323365.1. Classification (GTDB taxonomy): domain Bacteria; phylum Cyanobacteriota; class Vampirovibrionia; order Gastranaerophilales; family Gastranaerophilaceae; genus SIG32. The sequence continues at coordinate 6,012 of CALUSG010000014.1, read as the reverse complement.
GAAGAAATTAAAGCTGAAGATGCCGGTGTTGAAGAAGCTGTAGAAGTTTCTGAAACAACTGCTGAATAAATAAGTTATACTTTGCGGGTTTTGTATACAAAACCCGCATCATTATAGGAGAGAAATAAATGAATATTACAGCTCAAATGGTTAAAGAACTCCGTGATAAAACCGGTGCCGGCATGATGGATGCTAAAAAAGCACTCGTTGAAGTCGATGGAGACATGGAAAAAGCTATGGAAATCCTTCGCCAAAAAGGTATTGCTTCTGCTGATAAAAAAATGGGAAGAATTGCTGCTGAAGGATTAGTAGCATCATATGTTGATGACAAAGTAGGTGCTATGGTTGAGGTAAACTGCGAAACTGATTTCGTTGCTAAAAATGCTGAGTTCAAAGAATTGGCTAATTGCCTGGCTCAAGCTGTTGCCGAATCTAACCCTGCTGATGTTGACGCTTTTGTTAACTCAACTTGCCCTAAATGCGGTAAAACTATCTCTGATGTTATTAAAGAAAAAATCGCTTCTATTGGCGAAAAAATAACTTTCAGAAGATTCGTTCGCTATGAAGGTAATGTTGCAACTTACATCCACAATGGCAAAATCGGTGTTTTACTTAACACTGACAAAAAAGATGATGAATTGATGAATGACTTATGTCTTCATATCGCTTCTAATGCCCCTGAATTCGTTTCCAGAAACGAAATTCCGCAATCTGTTATCGATGAGGAAACTAGAATTGAAATGGGTAAAGAAGATATCCAAAAGAAACCTGAAAATATTAGAGCTAAAATTGTTGAAGGACGTGTAAATAAGCTTATGGCTTCCCGTGTTCTATTAGAACAGCCATTCGTTAAAAATCCTGATATTACTATCCAACAATTAATTGAAGGTAAATTGAATATAAAAGCGTTTACAAGATTTACTCTCGGTGAGGGACTTGAAAAACGCCAAGATAACTTCGCTGAAGAAGTTATGAACCAAATTAAAGGTTAATTTTTAAGCAGGCTTCAATGCCTGCTTTTTTAAAAATTCTTAATATTCGTTAATTTTTATGCAAAATTTTTTTTGTTCTGTTTTTAAACGTACAGAAGGTAATTATGTATATAAATAAAATTTTTTCTAAAATAGGATTAAATAAAGGAAAACAAACACTTAACAGCAGAACGTTTGCTAATAATCTAAAAATAGAAACGCTTTCAAAAACTAACAAAAAAGGGGATCGTATTATTGAAACAACTGTTTCTTATGCTAATAATCCATCTCCTTTTTTAAAACGTGTTAAAACTATTTCTAAAAAAAATAGAAACATTACTATTGAAAAAAAATATCAAAAAAAGGCTATGTCATATAAACGAGATGACATATTTTGGATGGAAGAAAATTATAAATTAAAAAAATATTACAACAAACACCATGCATTATATAAAAAACTTTATACGGCTGACCTCCCGGAACAAAATAAAAAAATTGAAGTCCTTCAACATGGATCTAAAAAAATTAAACCGCCTGTACCCGAAATTTCTTATAAAGAAACTCTTTCAACAAATTCCAACTCAGAAAAAGACATTATTAGCCACATACTAGAATCATTTTCACCTCCGGTTCGAAAATTAAAACCAATGGATCCCCCTAATTTCCCTGAAAACGGATCTATCTTGCGTTATATGGCAGAACGGTACAACCAACGTATGGCAGAATTTAACCATAATATACAACAAAAAGTTCACACTTACGCACCGTCTATAGAAGAACTTTTTCGTAAAAGCGTACAAGAAGCTTACGCTAAAAAACAAGAATTAAAAAAAGACGGCCCTCTTTTATCAACTATGATGCGTCGAATTTTTTCCAACAATTTTGACACAACAGTAAAAGAATATAAAAATGGAGAATTATTTGAGGTACTTGAATATATAAAAGGGAAATCTAAACTTAATGGAGAGCGTACAATATATAATAATATAGAGTCACTTAATTCCATCAAGTTAGATTTGGGGGATCCTGCTAAAGCCCCAAGAATTAAAGATGATATACCTGCAATAGAAAGAGCACTTGAGCATTTAGATTAAATAAATTTAGGAGAGAGCTATGGACAAAAAAATTACAGAACTAAAAAACGATATTGAGCTTTTATATAAACGAAATAAAAATACCCCTCGTGTGGCTTTATGTTTCAATTTTTCTTTAAATGATCCTATACCTGTGCCAGGGGCATATACTCTTATGGCAAGATTACTGATGCAAGGCACAAAAACACGAACTGCAAAACAGCTTTCTGAAGAGCTTGACAGATATGCAATTGAATTTACTACAGAATTAAAATTAGATTATTTAAAATTAAAATTTGTATGTCTTAATGAAGATTTTGACAAAGCACTTGAAATTTTTGAAGATATAATAAAAAATTCAACTTTTGATGAATTTGAAAAAGAACGAATAAAACTTACCGGCGAAATTCAGGCACAACTTGATTCCCCTAGAGCACAAGTTGTAGATAATTTTTACAAAAATCTCTACACTAATCACCACTACGGGTATACAAATACTGTTATTTTAGAAAATTTAAAAAATCTAACCCAAAAAGATATAGTTGATTCTTACAAAATTTTTTATGAAAACAGTAAAAAAGTTATGGCATTCGTTGGAGATTTGGATTTTGATTATGTTTCTTCAAGACTCAACAACGCTTTTGGAGATTTACCGAAATCTATTAAAGAGCTGCCATATATTAAACCGCCTGTATTAAATGAAATAAAAGAACTTGAAATAATAAAACCTGACGCAAATCAGGCACATATAATCCAAGGATGGCTTGTTGAAACAGCTAGCCAAAATGATTACCCCGTTTTAGCTTTAATGAATATAATTTTGGGGGCTTCAGGTTTATCTTCAAGATTATTCTTAGAATTAAGAGATAAAAAAGGACTTGCTTATGTTGTTAGAAGTTCTTATGATGTCGCTAGAGTATGTGCGAATTTTTCTATTTATATTGCGACAGAACCAAATAATATTGAAATATCATTAAAAGGTTTTAAAGAAGAATTAGATAAAATTAAAACTGAATTAGTTTCACAAGAAGAATTAGACAACGCAAAAAATAATCTTATTGGCAAATGGGCTTTTTCTCAAGAAGACAATAACCAACAAGCTGCTACATATGCTCACTATGCAGTAACAGGACTCGGATTTGATTTTAATGAAAAAGCAAAGGAAAATATTAAATCAGTTACTCCTCAACAAATAATGGAATGTGCTAATAAATATTTCAATGATAAATATGTTATTTCAATTATTAAACCTTAAGGGTAATGTTTAAGAGTATATTGTGATAAATAATAACTTTGATGAAAATTTTCAAAGTTATTATTTTTTTAATAATTTTTATGAACATTGCATATGGTAATGATAATATTGCCATGATTGAAGTGCAAAAAATGTTTGAAACACGAGTAAAACCAAATGGAGAAATGATTTTTACAGAAGTCCCAAGAGGATTAATTGTAAGTATAGATGAAGACGTTTTTTTTAAAACAGGACGTGAAAAAATCAGATTAGACGGTACATGTATTTTAAACGAAATAGCGGATATATTAAACGAAACAGGTAAAGTTTGTGTAATTGAAGGTCATACAGAAAATGTAAAACCCGAAATATCCTGTTATAAATCAAATTGGGAATTGTCTTTAGCACGTGCGAATAACATAACTATATATTTAATGCGATGTGCAAAGGTTAATCCTGAAAAACTATTTTCAATAGGTTACGGAGAATTTATGCCATTTAAATCCAATGTTTCTGATAAAGCGGCAATGAATAACCGAATAGATTTTGTCATATTAGACTATAAAACAAAGCGTTAAGCCACAATAGATCTTCTCAGACGTGACGAACGATTATCACTAAGTATATTCTTAAGCTTCATAATGCCCTGTGCATGAAGTTGACACACACGAGATTCCGACATATTAATCGTTTCACCGATTTCTTTTAAAGTTAAATTTTCTTGATAATAAAGAACCATAATAACACGTTCTCTTTCAGGTAATCTTTTCAATGCCCTCTCCAATTCTTGTTTAACATTTTTCTCTTCAGCTTCTTCTTGTGGGTTTAATTTATTAGTATCTTGTATAGTATCTATAATTTCAACACTATCTTCTGCTGCACCTTTTTTTTCATAAAGCGAGGTCATCGTTACATCTTCTGACAATAGCTGATTAACTTTTTCAGGCTCCATATCAACATACTCAGAAATTTCTTGTGTTGTTGGCATTCTACCCAACTCTTGCTTTAAGTATTCCTGTGCTTCTTTTAAAGTTTTAATCTTCTGTCTTACACTTCGAGGAAGAAAATCCTGTGCACGAATTCTATCTAAAATTGTGCCTCTTATTCTTATCAATGCATAAGTTTCAAATCTCGTATTTTTTTGCGGAGAATATCTTTCTATAGCATTAATTAAACCTTCAACTCCATAACCTGCAATATCTTCTATTGATATAGTTGAAGGTAATGTAACACGCACACGTCCTACTACATAACGTATTAAATATATATATTGAACAATCAAAGCATCACGTGAAGCTTTATCGTTTTTATCAGAAAGATATTTGTTCCAAAGGTTAGTTAATTCTTCTTCAGATAATCTTTTGATATTATTATAAGATGTAAAATCAAAATCTTGACTCATTAAACCGCCCAAATATTGTTCAATATATTAATATTCTATACAATATAAATCAGGCTACATCATTTAAAAAGAGGAAATGTTATAAAATTCATTAAATTAGAGTAGATTTTATTCGTCAATACCTTTTTCAATAGAAGAATTATCTTGCTCTTTAATTATTTCCAATCGTGTAATACGTGCACCATCAATTTCTTTAACTATAAATGTTAAACCATGATGTGTAACACTATCGTTAACGGCAGCCAATCTGCCTAAAAGTTTTACAACTAATCCGCCAATTGTATCTACGTCTTCGTCATCAATTTCAGATTCGTCTATAGAAAAGAACTCTGCCATTTCATCTAATCGCATCATAGCGTTTGCGACATAAGTATTTGGTGAAATTTCTTTAATATTAGGTTCTTCCTCTTCTTCTTCATCAAATTCATCTTGAACATCACCAAATATTTCTTCAATTACATCTTCTAATGTAATCAACCCTGATGTACCGCCAAATTCATCAACAACTATAGCCATTTGACCTTTACGTTTTTTAAATTCTAAAACCAAATTATCCATAGTAATAGTTTCAGGTACCAATAAAACATCACGTTGTATTCTTTCAATAGGACAAGTTGTGTCGTTTAAAGAAAGTTTGTATAAATCCTTTACATGAATTAAACCGGTAATGTGATCTATATCACCTTCATAAACGGGATATCTTGTATATTGATTTTCAGCTGCTAATTTATTTATATCTTCTAAAGACGTATCAATAGAAACACAAACCATGTCTGTTCTAGGAACCATAACTTGTTTAGCCGTCAAATCTGAAAATTTAAATACATTATGAAGCATGTCCTTTTCAGTTTCGTTTAAAACACCGCCATTATAACTTGCATCAACAAGCATGTCTAATTCTTCAGATGAATGCACTAAAGAGGATTTATGAGAATGAGGTATATTCATCAGTTTCAATAACCAATTTCCAAATCCATTAAGCATCCATATAAAAGGATTAAAAACAAAAGTTATAGCCTGCATTGGTCTTGCAATTATCAATGCAGTTTTTTCCGTATATTCTAACGCAATGGATTTTGGAATAAGCTCACCTAATACAACATGTAAAAATGTAATTAAAGCAAATGCCAAAGATACAGACACCGTATGAATTGCAATAGTTTGGCTTACACCCGGTAAAAACTCAAATATCGGTTCTATAATTCTTGCCAAAGTTCCTTCGCCAACCCAACCTAAGCCAATACTTGATATAGTAACACCTAATTGTACAGCCGCTATAAATTTATCCAAATCTTTGATTGCTTCAAGAGCTATTTTTGCGTTAAAATTACC
>CALUSG010000013.1 GCA_944323365.1 Candidatus Gastranaerophilales bacterium | reverse complement strand
GCTACAACAATAAACCGATAGTATTTTTAAACACAAATAGTTTTTACGGCAAGCTTTTTGCATTTTTTGAGGATATCATTAACCAAAAATTCGCAAATAAAAAAGCAAAAGATTTATACTACCTGGCATCTACTCCGGAAGATGCTATAAACTATTTGGTAAACTATGACATAACAAAACGGCAATTTAATAAAGAAGAATTATACACCCGCTAGATTATTATTTTGTTTATCATTAACAAATTGTTCCGTATTTTTTCGTGACCAGTTTACGTTAGATTTAATAATATTAGCTGGAATTCCAGCTAATACAATATTTTTAGTATCAAATGATTTAGTAACTATTGCCCCCGCTCCTATTATAGTATTATCAGGAACAGATACATCTTTTAGTATCAAGACATTAGAACCAACCCAGACGTGATTACCTATATTAACTCCGGCTTTAGGCTTATTAAGCAACTCTCCGGTATCAGCATTGTATATTGTATGCGCATCACTGGTTCTTATTTTTATATCATACGAGAACATACAATCATCACCAATTGAAACTTTTAATCCAGATTCATCATGATTTTCAATATTACACCCTATACAGGAAAAATCCTTTCCTATTTCAACTAGTGCAGAATTACCGACAATCATATACATATTGTTTATATTATATTTTGAATCCTTAATCCGTATCTTGGAATTATTACCAATGATAAATTGACAATTATTAAAAAGAAAAGGTTCATAAATTTCTACAGTAGAATTCGACCCAGAAAAAACCAAATTGAGTCCAGGGATTTCATCGACTTTATGCCTGTATCCGCCTTTGTCTACCAAAAAGATAGAATTTCCAATACCATAACTGACTGCAGTCTGTCCTGCCGGCAACTCAGACAAATGTTTTGCACGCCACCTTTTTCTTATTGCAGAAAAAGGGATTAAACATGATAAAAATATTATCCAACTCTTTTTAAATAATACATTTTTCATAAAATTAATAACTTCTACGCATAAGATCAGACAGTTTTACCTCTCCGGTCTGATTGACAACTTTCTTTGCGGACGGTCTAATCTGCTCTTTTGCCATCTTAAACTGCGACAACCCGACTTTTGTACTGTTATCATCAGAAAAAGTAAATATATCTTTTAAAAATGCTACAATACCTTTCATAACGTATCTCCTCATTTGTATTTGCTAACGATATAATACATTAAACCCGTAGATTATGCAAATTACATTAGATTTTATGCTATATTAGTTATGTATGGAAAGTCAAGAGTTAAATTTGAATAATACTTACTATGAAACTTTAGATGAAAATTTTAAAGAAGCTATAAAACTTGTAGAAAGCAAATTTTCACATAACGAGTTGATAAATTTACTTAAAAGCGGCAACATCCCGCAAAAACAATTTGCTGCACTTAACCTGGACACAATATCCTCAGAAGAAGAGGCATCTATACTTCTTGATAACTTGACAGGTCAAGACGGAAAAATCAGGGAAGCTGTGTCAATGCGCATTGCGGAATTTATGAACAACCCAACAACTCTTGAATATTTTAAAAACCTAAAAAGCTATGACACTTTTCTGGAAGCAATTATTGATATAAACGGAAATATCTGCAGAAACACAATATCTGCAATAACTAATCTTAAAGCTAACAAAGAGTTCTGCAATTATTTCTGCCCAAAGCTTACTGAAAAAACCAATAATCTTATAAGCATTATTGAAAAATTTAATTTACAAGACGGCAAATACAAAGTAAATAAAGAAGTGTTTAAACTATACTGGTGCCTTGAAACTATATACCACTTCTCTCAAAATATTGAACTTACACAACTGAAAACAATTCTTCTCAGAACAAAAGACATTCAAGACTATACCATAAGAGAAAAAACCGCAAAAATTCTTTCACTCAATTTTAATGACAATGAGTTAAAGTCCGCACAAAAACAATTAAAACATGACAAAAACTTTTACGTAAGAAGGTTCTAATAGAACAAGCAACACCCCATGCCGCCGCTGTATACAACATTAAAAAGGTAAATATAAAGATTTGTTACAGAATTTATAAAAAATATATACACTATAAGCAATTTTTAAAGACAATATACCTTTATATAAATGTAAGGGATAACAAAACAGGGAAACAGAAAAGGGGTACAATATGGCAAGAGTTTTAATTTCAATGCCTGAACGATTTTTAGACGAAATAGACAACATTGCAAATTCAGAAAACAGAACCCGTTCAGAACTCATTAGAGAAGCATTAAGAACTTACATGTACAGAAATCAGGTAAGAAATTCTAAAAAAGCACTGAAAAATGCAGAAATTTTGGAATCACTACTTGGCTAAATTGAGGAATTAGATTATAATAGTATCAGAAAGGGTATGGGGAAAAATGTTAGAAAACGCAGCTAATAATGAAAAAGATTATGTAATGTCATCAATTGATGAATACTTTGAAATACTGGACAGGGAAGCCCAAAAACGTTCCAAAATGGTCGCAAAATCTTTAACAAAATACTTAAAAAATGTCCAAGCAAATACTAAATATGATGAATTAAAAACTTCAGCTCTCCATTAAAAAAAGTTTATAGGGGAAAATAGAAGATGAAAAGTCTGAGTTCAATAACTCGGACTTTTTTAATACAAAAAGACTCCGATAAATAACCGGAGTCTTTTTTAAACTAATATGCTGTAATAAAATTATTCAATAATTTTATCAACAACACCAGCACCAACGGTATGACCGCCTTCTCTGATAGCGAATCTCATACCTTCTTCGATAGCTACAGGAGCGATAAGTTCAACTTCCATAACAACGTTGTCACCAGGCATAACCATTTGACCATCAAATTTGATAGTACCGGTAACGTCAGTTGTTCTGATGTAGAACTGAGGTCTGTAACCAGGGAAGAACGGAGTATGACGGCCGCCTTCTTCTTTAGTCAATACGTATACGTTAGCTGTAAATTTAGTGTGCGGATGAATTGTTCCAGGTTTAGCCAAAACTTGACCGCGTTGGATATCAGTTTTGTCGATACCACGAAGCAATGCACCAATGTTGTCACCAGCTTGACCTTGGTCAAGTGATTTTCTGAACATTTCAACACCTGTAACGCTAGTTTTCTTAGTTTCGCCAAGACCAACTAATTCAACTTCAT
>CALUSG010000012.1 GCA_944323365.1 Candidatus Gastranaerophilales bacterium | reverse complement strand
CAATCGAAAAATTAACTTTATTAGAAGCAGCTGAATTAGTAAAAGCTATGGAAGAAAAATTCGGCGTATCTGCAGCAGCTCCTGTAGCAGTTGCAGCAGCAGCTCCTGCAGCAGCAGGTGAAGCAGCAGCTGAAGAAGCTTCTGAAGTTACAGTTGTTTTGGCATCTGCCGGTGCTAACAAAATCGCTGTATTAAAAGAAGTTCGTGCTATCACTGGTCTTGGCTTGAAAGAAGCTAAAGATTTAGTTGATGCTGCTCCAAAACCGATTAAAGAAAATGTTAAAAAAGAAGATGCCGAAGCTATCAAAAAACAATTGGAAGCTGCCGGTGCATCTGTTGAAATTAAGTAGGTTTTTTAAAGGAGGTTTGAAAAAACCTCCTTTTTTAGGAGATTACGTGATGAAAAAAATGTTTGTTTTGTTGGTTATTTTAAGTAGCAGTATTGCTTTTGCCGCAGAAACGGTTAAGTATTCAAAAGGGTTTTCTGTAAAATTTTTGCATTGTTTGCCTGCTGAACAGGAGGTTACATTTATGACTGAGGCCGGAGAGGCTAAAATGGTCAGAAGTATGCATGGCTGGAAAGATCATAAATGTGTTTATACTGAAACTATTACAACAGGGGATAACACTGTTAGCAGAAATTGTTATTTTACAAGAGAGCAGGTTAACGAACTCGTTTCTGCTATGAAATCTGATCCAAACGGTGAATCTATTGCTGATCAGGTTTGGGAAAGATATAGAAATATTCCTGAAGTCTGTGTTATTAACAATTAATCACTGCATATTTTATTATATTCGCAAAATTTGCAGGAGGTTTTGTTGCATTGAAAACTTTTTGATTGCTCTATTTTTGTGCAAACATTAATTAATTTGTTTATATAATAGCTTTCAGTTGATTTATCATATTCTATTTTATGATTAATATTATTTTTCAAGTCGATATAAATAAAAGAGATTTGTTCGTAATCTTTTATAAAGCTTGACAGGCACAAAAGATATATCATAGTTTGGTAGTCATTTTCGGGGTTTGGAGGTATGGTGCCTGTTTTATAGTCAAGAATGTAATAGTTTTTATTGTCTTTAACAACGGCATCAAGCCTTCCGCCTATCCAAAATTTATCTATTTTGCAAGACAGATTATATTCAGAATTTACGTAAGTTTTTTGAAAGTACTCGTTTGATTTAAGGGAATTCCAAACAGATAATTCTTCTGTTGTCAAAGTTTTTTCCATTTTTTCGGTGTCGAAATTTTTGAGATAATAGTTTGCAAGTGCGTGGATTTTTTTACCTTTTTCAAATATGGTTAATTTTTGCGGCACAGAAATTTTTTGGATATATTTAAATTCGTATTTTTTCGGACAAGTATCAAATGTTTTAAGCATGTTAGGCGAGTATACAGTCATTTATTTCCCCCAATTTTTCAAAGATAATACTTGGTTCTTGATCAATAGTCTTTCCAAAAGAAGTTGTTTTGCGGCTTGCTGTAATAAATAATTGTTTTTTAGCTCTTGTTATAGCAACGTATAGCAGCCTGAAATTTTCTGCCAGAAGTTCTTCTTTGAGTAAGTTCTCTGTTTTTGGTTTGTAAGTCGGGTTTGAGCGTCTTATATTTTCCATAAAGTCAGAGGATTTTAATTTTATTTCATTAAAATCGAGCGTGAGATTTTTTTCTGACATTTCGGGTAAAAATACCGCATCAAATTCATCACCTTTTGATTTATGCAGGGTCATTATTTGTACTTTTCCTTGTACGAATTCCCTATTGCTTTCTTCTTCTTCTGAGAAGAATTTAAATCCGCTTAAAGAAGGTTTTTTAGCAAGTTCACCTAAGCGTTCTGTTACATACAATAAATTTGAATTAGTTGAGCTCAGACGTTTTACGAGTGTTGAAATCAGGTAGACATTTGATTTTTCAATTTCACTGTTAAAGTATGTCAGACCAATTTTTATTACAAGTTCTTCGGGAGCAAGATGTGGCATTGAAAGCCAGTAATTTATGTCCCATATAAATTGTACAAGGCTTTGATTTTCTATATTATCAATATTTATTGTAACAAACGGTTCTTTAAAATTCCTTATTTCTGTTCCAAGACGTGGCTTATAGATACCTAATTCCGCTAAAATCTCATAGTTGTCTGCAAGAATATTATTGTCAAACGGGTTTAGAATTATATTAAGAATCGCAAAAATTGCTTTGAAAATAGATTTTTGTTCTAAACTTTCACTTCTTGTAATACTTTTAAGTCCGCTGTCATTTATAAAATTCAGCCATTGTGCGACTTGATAATTGTTCCGTAAAAGTATTCCGACAGTTGCTTTTGGATTTTCTTTGAAAATATTTTTTATTGTTTTTAAGATGTAGTTTTTTTCTTCAAGAGTACTGTTGAAGATATCAAATTTAACTGCATTTTTTTGGACAGGGTTTTTACCTTCAACAGGCTGCATATAAATTTTGTAGAAAGCATTTTGGGTTTCGGGTTTTGTTTGTGCATAATTTATCAGATTGTTTGCTAATTCCCAAACATCTTTTGTGCATCTTTGTGAGCAGTTCATGCTGACATCATTGTTTGTTGTTATGAATTTTCTAAAACCTTCAACATCGGCATTTGAGAAAGTTGTTGTAATTGCCTGATTAATATCTCCGCAGCGAATCAAATTTTTATGTTTACCGCTTAACAGTTTGATTAATTCTTGCTGGATTGATGACGAATCCTGTGCCTCATCTTCTATTATATATTCACATATGTCTTGATAATGTTTTAATATATCAGGGTTGTTCCTTAATAATTTTACTGAGGATATGAGCATATCGTCATAATCTATCAGGTTTTGGATAGCAAGTGATTTTTGGTATTCATTAAAAAATTCAGCGAATTTTTTAATTTTTTTGTCGTCTACACTGTCATTAAACAATCCTTCACCGAGTTTGAATATTGATATTGCTCTGTCAAATTCGTCGGTTTCAGTTTTTTTTAGTTTTAATTTGGTTGATATTTCACGAATAATTCTAGTTCTTTGAGTGTCATCACAAATTTCGAAATCAGAGCTGAGCCCCAGTCTTTCAAAATTACCGTTTTCTTTTAAAATTCTCAGTGCAAGTCCGTGGATTGTGCTTATGTTTGGTAATTGAGAAGAATTTTGTCGTATATTTTTTATTCTGTCACGAAAATTTCTTGCTGCAGAATCCATATATGTCAGCACAAAAATATGTTCAGGTTCAATGCCTTTATCGAGCAGTTTAAGAATCAAAGCTAAGAGGATTGTTGTCTTTCCTGCTCCGGGAACTGCTGAAATTGCCATTGCTCCGGATTTGTATTTAAGAACGGGTTCTTGATCCGGACGAGGGTTTATTGACGGGATGTTTTGCGGTAATATCTCTTGTTCATAGTTGAGATATTTTTCTATCCCTCCAAAGTTTTCTACTCCGTTTCCGTCAAACAAGCTTGAATATGCATATATGTGCTCTTGGGCACAAAGTGTAAGTTTTCTCAAAATTCTTGCGGTTTTGTCTTTGCTTAATTGGATATTATCTTCAATTGTATATTCATCTTTGTCCCAATTTTTTTGAAAAACCCAGGCATTGTATAATGGGCCTGTATCACTCTTTACCCATTCATCACTTGATATGTCTAACCAAATTTGGTATTTGCTTTTTATTTGATTATCTATGATTTTTTGCGGGGTTGCTATTATTAATTTTTTGTTATCGGTTTCAAAACTCGTGTATGGATTTTCTGATATTATAGAGTTTTCTATTTGAATTATTATTTCAGTTTTTCTGGTATCACAATCTTGGCCAAGAATATTTTCAAATTCTCTAAGTTGTTTTATGAAAAAATTAAACCGGTTAAGTTCTTTGATGTCTTTAATTTTGAAAATTTCATCATATATTTCGCAGACTTGTTCGGACATTTTCAAATCAGTGTTTGAAAGTTTTTTTAATAAATTTAAAAAATTTGAATATTTTTGGTTGAAGCCTTCATCATTGAAATTATATTCGGGTAAAGATTTTGTGTCTGAAAAAGTTTTAAGTATTTCTTGACAATATTTGATTGGTATTTCTAAAAATTCAGATAAAATAACCCGTATTTCAAATTCACTCACTTCCAAATCAGTGTTTAGTTTTAAAATAGTTAGTGCCGCTTGAACAAGACGATTTTGAATTAATTTTTCATTTCCTGATAAGAATAATAAATCCGAATTTAAATTTTCCTGTAATGAAAATTTGAGCATGTCGTCTATTATCGGTGTTATTATTACAATGTCACCGGGGAATATGTTCGTTTTGAAAAGTTCGTTTATTTTTTTTATTGCTAAATCAATCATTTGAGCACGCTTTGAAGGTGCTTGGACTGTGATGTTCTTTAATTTGTCGGAACTATCATTAATGACATTATTAAATAAAATTTCAGCATCGGCGTTAAATGTAGTTTCAATATTTATTGATTGTTCTTTAAATAATTTTTGAAGTTCGTTAAAAGAGTTTTTGTCGGCACTTAAATATCCGGTTCTGCTCCCGCCTTTTTTATCGGCAGCTATAAAATGACCTTTTAATTGCGGGGCCAAATATTTTATAAAATCCATACATACAGGTGTTATTTCATCTGCATCGTCTAAAATTAAGTATTTGATATCTGAAAAATATTCGGTGTTTTTGTATATAAAATTAAATAATAAAGTTTGTCTTAAGTAATCAAAATCTCTAAGTGCCAAAGTTTTTGCAAGTAATTTTTTTAATGCAATTTTTGCATCATCGGCAAATGTTTCCCCAAGAATTTGAGAACGCTCGGTTATCTCACTGTCGCTTAAATTGTTCTGCACTATTAATGAATACCGTCTGAAAAGTTGGTTTAGTAATGATTTTTTTGAATTGTAGCCTTTAAATTTTACATCTTTTAATATATCTTTCAATAAAAATTGAGAAATTTCTAATCCGGCTAAATTAGGTATAATTATCGGATTTTCATAAGGGTTTCGGTTTTCTAAAAATGCCCAGTTATCTAAAACAGTGTTGTATACTAATGATGAAAATGAATATACCTGAAGTTTTTCTATTGATTTGACAGCTATTTTGTCTAAGGTTTTTTCTATAAATTTGTTTTTTAAACTGGAATTTTGGACTAAAACCAGTATCTCAGAGGTCTTAATCCCTGAGTTTAAAAGTTCAGCATATTTGTCAATAAGCATGCTGGTTTTTTCGGAATTTATTGTACCGTCAATTATCAAAAACAATACCCCCTATAATGTATTTTATCATAAAATTTTATTTAAAAACTAATTCCGATATACTATTGCATTTTATTTAAAAATATTTTATTATTTACATATAAAGTTGACATGTAAAACAATAATTGGAGGTTAAAGAAAATGCAACAATTACAAGAACAAATCGGATATTCAGCCGGACAAATTTATGATTATTTGAACAACAATGGTGAATCATCATTCACAAAAATGAAAAAAGAATTAGATTTAAAAGGAAATTTCGCAGACTTAGGTCTTGGATGGTTAGCAAGAGAAGACAAAGTTGAAATTTCTAAAAAAGGTACTTCAGTAAGTGTAAGACTTAAATAAGAGAGGGGGACAGCCCCTCTTTTTTAATCCTTAATGAGGATTTTTTTATACCGGTAAAAATTAAAGCTAAAGTTTCTGCATAATATTACTTATAATCTTTTTGATGTATAATGATAGTTGAAAGGAATAAGTATGAGGACAGCGATTTACCCGGGGAGTTTTGACCCAATTACGAACGGACATTTGGATGTTTTAAAAACAAGTGCAGGAATTTTTGATAAAGTTATTATAGCAGTTGCAAAAAATTCAGAAAAACATGCTTTTTTGACAATAGATGAGCGTATCAAGCTTATAAAAGAAAGCGTTATGCATATTAAAAATGTAGAAGTTGATGCGTTTGACGGCTTAACTATTGAATATGCAAGGGAAAAATCTGCTCAAATTTTGATAAGAGGTTTGCGTGCAGTTTCGGATTTTGAGTATGAAATGCAGTTATCGCAGACTAATAGTGCTTTAGCCCCCGATATTCAAACAGTTTTTTTAATTACAAAGCCGGAATATAACTTTATTTCATCAAGTACTGTCAGAGAAATTCTTTTAAACGGCGGTGATATCTCTAAGTTTGTGCCGTTGCCGGTTTATAATTATTTGACTAAACGTAAATAATGTTAAAATATGTGTTTTAAACTTTGTTTAATTATTTGACAATTGTATTTTACTCGGGGTAGAATTTTTAATATAGAAAGGTGTATGTGTCATGCAGCAAAACGGAGTATATGATTTATTAAAAATGTTAGAAATTTCTTTGGAAGAAGGATTTCCTATTATTCCGAGAAAATATACAATAGTAAAAACAAGAGAAATAGAAACTTTAATAGATAGAATCTATGCCTCATTACCGGTGGAAGTTCAGGAAGCAAGAGCGTTTTTACGTCGTAGAGATGAATTGCAGATAGAAGCCCAGCAAAAAGCTGAAAAAATAATAAGTGATGCACAAAAAGAAGCTGATAGAAAGTTGTCGGAAGCTGATTTTATAAAAGCATTAGAAAGAGAAGGCAACCGTATAAGAGCACAAGTACAGGAAGAATGCGAAGAAATTAAACGTAAAGCATTTGAAGAAGCCGAAAGTGTTCGTCATCAAGCACGTGAAGAAGCTATGAAAACCCGTGAAGGGGCAGAATTATATGTTGAACAGGTTTTAACAAATTTGGAAGGCAATCTTTCACAATTACAACAAGTTGTTAAAAACGGACAAGTATATATGGAAAAATTAAGAACAGATTCTTTAGGTTCTTATGATTCACCTAAATATTCAGAAAGAAGACCTGTTGAATTTTAGAATATATAATTTGTAACAATTTGTTTGCTTTTTATTTTGTTTGTTTTATTATAAAATTATAAGCCGAAAAATAGAATGTGAAGTCGTCACATTCTATTTTAAATAGAAAGTGATAAGGAAATAAAACAATGGGTATCAAAGGAAAAAATGACAGAATGGTAGTTCTAGCTTGTGAAGATTGCAAGGAAAGAAACTACACAACAGTAAAAAACAAGAAAAACACAAAAGACAGATTGGAATTATCAAAATATTGTCCAACCTGTAAAAAACATACCAACCACAAGGAAACAAAGTAAACGGGTATTAACCCATGCCGTTTAATACGGCAAGTGCGTCCTTAGTTCAGTTGGTAGAACGTCGGTCTCCAAAACCGGATGTCGAGGGTTCAAGTCCTTCAGGGCGCGATTTAAGAAAAAGGAAATACAAATGGATAAATTTATTAATTCAGTACAGACATATTTTAGAGGTGTAAAAACCGAATGGGGCAAAATCAGTTGGCCTGAAAGAAGACAGGTTGTTACAGAAACTGTTTTTGTAATAATTATTGTATTTGTATTTACTGTAGCTATATATTTAATGGATATAATATTCAAAGGGCTGTTTGGGCTCATAAAATAAGGGTGGCTTATGACTAAAAAAGAAAAATCAATGGAAGAACAATTAAACGAAGACTTGCAGGCAGAAAAAGAAGAAGCTGCAAAAGCAGAGGCTGAACCTGCTAAGAAAAATAAAAAACGCTGGTATATTGTTCATACATATTCAGGACACGAAAATAAAGTAAAAGTAAACCTAGAAAAACGTATAGAATATATGAACATGGGCGAAAAAATATTCAGAGTAGAAGTTCCTCAAAAGACCGTAACCCAAATGAAAGGCGGTAAAAAACAGGAACGTGAAGAAAAAATCTTCCCCGGCTATGTTTTAGTTGAAATGATAATGGACGAAGACAGCTGGTACGTTGTAAGACACACAGCAGGAGTTACAAAATTTGTCGGCTCTGCTAAAAAACCAATTCCGGCAAGAGATAGCGAAATTAAAAAGATTATTCACCGCTCATCTTCTCAAACTGAAAAAATTGAATTGGATGTTAAAGCAGGAGATAAAGTCAGAATTATTTCAGGACCGTTTGCAGACTTTATCGCAGATATTATTGAAGTATACCCTGATAAATCAAAACTTAGAGCAAATGTTTCAATTTTCGGACGTGAAACTCCGGTGGAATTGGAATATAAGCAGATAAATAAATTATAGTTAGTACAAAATGTGGAAGGATTCTTCGGGCGAGGGGGACGAAATGACTGTCAATCCGTTCGAAACCGCTAGAACCACAAAAGGAGAAAAAAATGGCAAAAAAAGTAGTAGGAAAAATTAAACTTCAAATTGAAGCCGGAAAAGCAAATCCATCACCTCCGGTTGGTCCTGCTTTAGGTCAACACGGTGTAAACATTATGGATTTTTGCAAGCAGTTTAACGCAAAAACTGAATCTCAAGCAGGATATATTATTCCTGTAGTTATCGATGTATATGAAGACAGAAGTTTTTCATTTATAGTAAAATCACCACCGGCACCGGTTTTGATAAAAAAAGCTCTTAATATTTCTAAGGGCTCAGCAGCTCCAAACAAAGATAAAGTTGCTGAAATTACAAGAGAACAGTTAGAAGAAATTGCTAAAATTAAAATGAATGACTTAAATGCAACAACTTTAGATGCTGCAGTTGAAATGATTAAAGGTTCATGCAGAGCAATGGGTGTTACAGTAAAAGAGTCATAAGTATTTTTGTGCCGTAGTTGCTAAGCAATATATGATTGCACTGAAATTGTATGGAAGGACGTTTGTCCGCTAATACCACGAAAGGAAAAACAAAATGTCAAAATTAACTAAAAAACAAAAGAAAATGCAAGAAATGCTTGAAGGTTTTGTACAACCTTCATCAGCAGTCGATGCTATTAAAAAATTACAAGAAATATCAAAAGAAGTTTCAAAGTTTAATGAAACAGTTGAATGCCACATGAGATTAGGTATTGACGTAAGACAAGCAGATCAGCAAATCAGATCTACGGTAGTATTACCGGCAGGTTTGGGTAAAGAAGTTAAGGTTTGTGTTGTCGCAAAAGGTGCAAAAGCAACAGAAGCAAAAGAAGCAGGTGCGGATTTTGCTGGTGCCGAAGAAATTATTGAAAAGATTGAAGGCGGTTGGTTTGACTTTGATACGTTAATTGCAACTCCTGATTGCATGGGTATGTTAGGTAAATTGGGTAGAGTTTTAGGTCCTAAAGGTTTAATGCCAAACCCTAAAACCGGAACTGTTACTATGGATATTGCTTCTGCAGTTAAAGATGCTAAAGCAGGTAAAGTTGAATATAGAGCAGATAAACAAGGTATGATTCACTGCCCTATCGGTAAAATCCAATTTGCTGAAGGTGATTTGATTAAAAACTATGCAACTTTGGCAGATGCTATACTTAGAGCAAAACCTTCTTCTGCAAAAGGTACATATGTAAAATCAGTTTACCTCTCAACAACAATGGGACCCGGTATTAAAATCGATCCTAAAAACTTTGCAGCAGAAGTTAAAGAACTTATTGCTTAATAAGTTAATAAATTTAATAAATAAAAAAGCACTTCCGAGAAGTGCTTTTTTTATTGCTTATCTCCGCCAAGTTCATAGTCAATTATGTTCGGATCAAAATCATTATGCTTAATAATGTAATCTATGTTACCCATACTGGCTGTTGAGGAAAGTTCATATTTTTCTCTTAAGACAGAAAAACGAAAAACATCTTTACCATATTGGTTAGGGTCTTTTTTACCATTAACGTCAATAAATATATCCGCACATGTTTCTCTTTCGGATGGCTCGGTCAAGGGGTTTCCATTCTCATCCCTTGCAATTGTTCCGTCAGGATTGTAAATATATACTTCTCCTATTCTGATACAGCCTGCATATGTGAATTTCAAAAGCCCAATAATCATTCCGTTTGCTGTTTGCAGATTAGTTGATGGCATCTCTTCTCCATCATCATATTTATTAGCATCGTCATGGCTTTCACCCGGTCTCATTTTTTTAATTCTATAAGTTCCTACTCTTAATTTTGTAGTTTTGAAATATTTAGAAAAAAGTGTTAGTGCTTGATCCTGTGATGTTGACGGTGCAAATATTTCTGAAGAAACATAGGAGAATGATGGTGAATCGGATTTTATTTTATTAAGTGCATTAATAATTAAAGAATAAGCTTGTTTGTTTTGATTAATTAAAAGTTTTTTTTGATAATTAGCGACTAAAGTCGGTATAGTTAAAGCTGCGATTACGCCAACGATACCAAGAGTAATCAAAACTTCCGCTAAAGTAAAAGCAGGTTTAAGCCTGATAAAATTAAAACTATATTTCCTCATATTGGCATTATAGTTTGGATAAATTAAAGAGTCAAGAAATAAAAAATTATGAAATAACCTGTTAAAATTAAAATTCCTAAAACCACGACTTAAAATCGGGGGGGGGGCGACTTGCTGAACCGCTTTTTTGATAACCTTTTCCATAAAAATAACCTCCATATTTTATTTTTACATTATAAATACTATATTGTCAACTTTGAAGATTGATAATTTTTCAAATATTTATCAAATCATTTATTAAAAAAAATTATTGTTGTATAATTAATGTTATGAAACGAGGGTTGTTTATAACATTTGAAGGTGCAGACGGCTGCGGAAAAACTACACAGCTGAAACTATTAGCTGAATATTTAATTCAAAAAGGTTATGAAGTATTAATAACAAGAGAGCCCGGAGCAAAGGGTTTGGGCGAAAAAATCCGGGAAATTTTATTGAATTATGACGGAGAAGTGTCAGATCGTTGTGAATCATTTTTATTTTTGGCGGATCGTGCCCAGCATATTGATATGGTAATAAATCCGGCAGTATCTCGTGGGTGTATAGTTCTTTGTGACAGGCATACTGATAGTTCAGTAGCATATCAGGGCTATGGCCGGCAGCTACCTGTTGATAGAATTAAAATGCTTAATGAACTGGCTGTGAACGGCAGACATCCTGATTTAACGTTAGTTTTTGATATTGATGTTGAAACTTCAATGGCTCGTGTCGGACAACAAAAAGACAGGATGGAATCGGCAGGAAATGAATTTTTTAATCGAGTACGACAGGGCTATTTGGAGATAGCAAAAGAAGAGCCTGAAAGAGTCAAGGTAATTGATGCCTCAAAATCTATTGAGGAAATTCATCTTGTTGTGACTAAATTAGCAGAAGATGTTTTATAAATATCAATTACGTCTAGACCTCTAAATTCAGAAATTTGCTTAAAATTATTGTTAACAGCTTCTTTAGCTAAAATAGCTCCTACAATAGCTTCTAATTGTGACATTGGCATCATGTTTGCAGGAAGTTCGTCAAAACCCCATTCAAACTTTAATGCTTGTTGTAAAAATTTGCAATCAGCCGGGGAGCGTTCTTTATAGCAAGAATTCAGACGAAGGCTTTGACGTGTTAAATATAACTCAAAGCGATGGATATCAATACCTTTGTCGCTTAGCTCTTTAAAAAATTCAGAACCCCTGGAGGCATATCTTTGAGTCCAATTATCTCTGTTTAAAATGTTAGAATTTGATGAAACAAGCTGATACGGTTTAGATAAAATTCTCCATTTCCCGTCAAGCATTGTTCTATCCCACGGTAAAGATATACAAATATGTGAATTATTTAATGATGAATAATTTTCGAAAAAGAATATTATATCATTCATTTTGTAATATTTATCAACAAGGATAAGTTTGTTATTTTCATCCATAATTGCAATGCCGGAATCCAAACTTGATCCTGAAGATAAAGATAAACCTACAAAGTAATCCATTATTTCTCCTAAGGTATTAATTGAGTTAAAATCAGCGGCTCGCCGTCTGTTACCATAACTGAATGTTCAAAGTGAGCGGAAGGTTTTTTATCCGCAGTACTAACTGTCCATCCGTCTTGTTCGTTAACAACAACTTCATCTACACCTAAATTCAACATTGGTTCAATGGCTATAGCCATGCCGGTTTTTAAAACGGTTTTATCTCCAACACTGTAATTAAATAAAAACGGGTCTTCATGCATTGTGTGACCTACACCGTGTCCGCCATATTGTCTGACAATACCAAATTTTTCACGGTTTGCGACACGTTCAATAGCACTTGAAACGTCATCGAGAACGTTACCTTGTTTCATTTGTGCAATTCCGGCAAAAAGAGCTTCTTCAGTTGTCGCTAAAAGTTTTTGTAATTCGGCTGAAATTTTTCCTACAGGATAAGTCCAGGCTCCATCGCCGACCATACCGCCATATGTTGCTCCAACATCAATACTTATTATGTCACCTTCTTTTAAAATTCTGTCTTTAGACGGAATTCCATGAACAACTTCTTCATTTATTGAAGCACAAATTGATGCCGGAAATCCTTGATATCCTAAAAATGTAGGAATAGCACGATTTTCTTTTATTATTTCCATAGCAATATTGTCAAGTTCCAGGGTGGAAATACCCGGTTCAATTACTTCACGCATTTTTTGGTGAACTAAAGCAACAATATGCCCGGCATGACGCATTCTTTTTGTTTCTTCTCTACTTTTACGGTTAATCATTTACTACCTTCAACAATCTTTCCCAAACTTCTTCTATACTACCGTTTGCATCAATTGATTTTAATACTCCTTTTTTAGCATAATAATCAATTAAAGGTGCGGTTTCTTTGTTGTATGTATCAAATCTTGATTGAGCAACTTCTCTTGTATCATCTTTCCTTTGAGTAAGTTCAGCTCCGTCTTTATCACAATGTCCTTCAACTTTAGGCGGCTTTGACTGTAAATTATATATTTCACCGCATACAGGACAAGAACGACGGTTTACTATTCTTTCAACAAGAAGATTTGTATCAATATCAAAATATACTGCTGTAAATTTTGTGTTAATACCCTTATCAATTTCGTCGTTCATTTTGGTTAGTTGTTCAGCCTGCTCTGCACTGCGAGGAAAACCATCCAAAATATATCCGTTTTTACAATCATCTTTTGATAGTCTGTTTTTAATTATTTTTGATACAAGTTCTACCGGTACTAATAGACCTTTATCAATGTAAGATTTAGCTTCTTTTCCGGCTTCAGTTTCATTTTTAATCTCAGCTCTTAATAATGAGCCTGTATCAATGTGCGGAAGCCCTAGATATTCAGATAACGTGTTAGTTTGTGTACCTTTACCGCATGCCGGCGGCCCTAAAAATATAAACTCTCTTTTCATATATTTCTCCCCTACAGGTTTTATTTTACTATAATTAATTTTTTATTTCAATATTATAACTTTTTTTATAATTATGTTTGTGGTACTTTTTTATTACTGAAAGGATATGATAATGTTAAAAGATTTACCTACGGTTTACGATGCAAAAACAACAGAAGAAGAAATATACAAGTTTTGGGAAGAAAACGGAATGTTTAAGGCTGATGCCAAAAGCTCTAAACCTTCTTATTCTATCGTAATACCACCGCCGAATGTTACGGGTGTATTGCATATGGGGCATGCTTTGGATGAAACATTGCAGGATATTTTAATTCGTTATCATAGAATGAGCGGTTATGAGGCCTTGTGGGTTCCGGGAACAGATCATGCCGGTATAGCAACGCAAAATGTTGTAGAAAAAAAATTAAGAGAAAAAGGACTATCCCGTTATGATTTAGGCAGAGAAGAATTTCTAAAGGAAACCTGGGATTGGGCAAATAAACATAAATCCGCTATACTTGATCAGTGCAAAAGATTGGGAGCTTCTTTTGACCGCACAAGAGAAAGATTTACGTTTGATAAAGGCTGCTCAGATGCAGTAAAAGAAGTTTTTGTAAAATTATACGAAAAAGGATTGATATATAAAGGTGCCTATATTGTCAACTGGTGCCCACGCTGTCAAAGTGCTATTTCAGATGTAGAAACAGAATATGAAACAGAACAAGGCCATCTGTGGGAAATTTCTTATCCGTTAAAAGGAGAATCAGGGGCGATTATAGTAGCAACAACCCGTCCTGAAACAATATTTGGCGATGTGGCAATAGCTGTCCATCCGTCAGATCATAAATATTCAGAACTTATTGGAAAAACGGTTGTAATTCCGCTTTCAGGTCGAGAAATCCCGATTATAGCAGATGAATATGTTGACAAAAATTTTGGTACAGGTGCTGTAAAAATTACCCCGGCTCATGACCCGAATGACTTTGAAGTTGGCAAACGCCACGGCTTTAAACCTATTTGGGTTATAGACGGAGAAGGAAAGATGAAAGCATGCGGCGAAGTACCTCAAGAATTACACGGACTCGACAGATATGAAGCTCGTGAAAAAATTCTCGGTATGCTTTCTTATAATAACTTTTTGTTAAGAACTAAAGAGCACGAACATAATGTAGGTAAATGTCAGCGTTGTAATACAACAATAGAACCGCTTTTATCAGAACAGTGGTTTGTAAAAATGGAACCTTTGGCTAAAGAAGCTATTAAAGCAGTAAAAGACGGCAGAATTAAGTTTGTACCCGAACGCTGGGAAAAGAATTATTTAGGCTGGATGGAAAATATTCGTGACTGGTGTATTTCACGTCAATTATGGTGGGGACACCAAATTCCGGCATACTATCATAATGAAACAGGTGAAATGATAGTTGCAAAAGAAAATCCTGATCCTAAAAATTACACACAGGACAGTGATGTTTTAGATACCTGGTTTTCATCTGCACTTTGGCCATTTTCTACAATGGGCTGGCCAAATACAGAGTCAGATGATTTTAAAAAATTCTATCCGACAAGTGTTTTGGTTACAGGATTTGATATTATTTTCTTTTGGGTAGCAAGAATGATTACTATGGGACTTGAGTTTACTAAAAAAGCCCCATTCTCAACGGTTTATATTCACGGTCTTATTCGTGATGAAAAAGGTCAAAAAATGTCTAAATCCAAAGGAAATACCATCGATCCTGTTGTAATCATAGATAAATACGGCTCTGATGCTTTGAGATTTACTATGACATCACTTTGTACCTACGGCGGTCAGGATATTAAAATAAGCGACGAACGCTTTGAATACGGAAGAAATTTTGCAAATAAAATTTGGAATGCCTCTAGATTCGTACTTATGAATCTAGACGGTGTTGATGAGGCTGATATTGATTTTTCAAAATTAACTCTTGCAGATAAATGGATTTTGAATGAATTAAATAATACGGCAAAAGAATTTAACGAAAACATAAAAAATTATCGTATAGGCGAAACAGCACATATTTTGTACGAATTTTTCTGGAATAAATATTGCGATTGGTATCTTGAACTTGCTAAAATTCAGCTTCAAAATGATGATTTAAAATTAAATACACAAAGAGTTTTAAGATACGTTTTGGATATGACGTTAAGACTTTTACATCCGATAATGCCGCATATAACAGAAAAAGTTTGGCAGCTGATTCCGCAAAAATCTAAATTTAAAGCACTTATGCTGGCGGATTTTCCTGTATATGATGATAAACTGGTATTTTCTTCAGATATGGATTTGGTGTTTGAAACCATAAAATCTATACGTAATGTACGCCAAAGTTTTAATATCCCTACATCTTTAAAATGTGATATTGAAATAAGAACAGAACAAAAAAGTACTTTTGAAGAAATGGAAGCATATATCCAACGTCTTGCTAAAGTCGATAAGATTTCTTATGCGTCCGCATCATCTCCAATTCCGCCAAAGTCAGCCGCAGCGGTTGTGGGTGCATCAAAAATTATCATTCCTTTAGCAAACTTAATTGATTTTGATGAAGAAATTAAGCGTCAGAACAAAAAATTAGATAAACTGCTTGCAGAAAAAAATTCGCTTTCCGGCAGAATAAATAACGAAAAATTTGTTCAAAATGCCCCGAAAGAATTGATAGAACAGACTAAATCCCGTATAGCAGAAATAGAAATTCAAGAAAAAGCAGTTACAGAGCTGATTAAATCCTTAAAAGATTGATAAAGTTTTGTAAAGACTTGAACTCAAACGTATCAAAAAAATTTGTTTTCAGCTTTTTCACTATTGAAATTGTTATTTGTAAATGTTTAGAAATGTTAAGTGATGTTAAAAAACCTTTACAGATTGACAAACGTTTGTTACAATCATAACGTAGGTACGTAAAATGGGGTAAATATGACAGCAAGTGATTTAGATTTTGAAGAATTATTGAAGAAGTATGACTATAAATTTCAAAAAGGAGATTTAGTCAAAGGTGTTGTATGCGGCTATGACAGCCAGGGCGTTATGGTTGATATAGGAGCAAAGACAACAGCGATTGTTCCGACTCGTGAAGCTGTTGATAAAGATGAAAAACTTGAAGACAAGTTTGAAAAAGGCAAAGAATATGAATTTTTGATAATAAAAGAAGAAGATGAAGACGGAAAATTTGTATTATCTAAAAAGAAAGTTGATTTTGCATATGCGTGGAAAGAACTAGAAAAGGCAAAAGCAGCAGATGAAACAATATTAGGAACAGTAGCAAGCATAGTAAAAGGCGGAATCCTTGTTGATATATCAGGAGTTAGAGGTTTTGTCCCGACATCTCAGTTACGCAGTAAAGAAACTGATTTGGAAGTTGGCAGTAAAATTGAATTAAAGATTTTAACATTGGATAATCAGCAAAATAATTTTATACTTTCAAATAAAAAAGTATATGAAGACAGTGCTGTAGAGGCAAGGAAGAATGTATTTTCACAAATAGAACCCGGTCAGGTGGTAAAGGGTGATGTAGTGAGAATAACAGATTTTGGAGCCTTTATAGATTTAGGCGGTATTGATGGATTATTGCCGTTATCTCAGCTTTCATGGCGATGGATAGATCATCCGACAGATATTTTAAAGGTTGGAGATAAAATCGATGTTGAAGTTATAGCTGTGGATCATGATAAACAGCGTGTGTCATTAAGTTTGAAGAACCTGGAACCTGATCCGTGGTTAGAAGCTGAAAAGCAGATAAAAGAGGGTGATAAAGTAGAAGGCACAATTACAAGAATAAAACATTTCGGTGCATTTGTAGAAGTTTTCCCCGGAGTAGAAGCTTTATTACCGCATTCGGAAGTCGCAGATATTCAAAATGAACTAAAGAAAATTTTACAGGTTGGAGATAAAATTGACACATACATTTTGAAATTTAATCCTTCAGATAAAAGAATTTCATTAACTGCGAAAAATCCGGAAGATAAATCAGAAGGAACTACAGAAGAATAAAAGAGCCCTTAAGGGCTCTTTTTTAATATATTTATATGAAAAATATTATATTCTCTAATATGTTCAGATGATATTTTTCAGATTTTCTTTAGATATTAAAATATATGCCGTATAATTTTTATAGATTATGTTGACTTTTAGAAAGTTATCATTAAAGAGTAATCAGTAGGTATAAAAATATAGGAGGCCAAACATATGGGTATGGCAGCATCACAGGCAAGATATTTAGGTCTTACCGCAAGAAAGACAAACGTTGAATATGAAGGACAACAGATAAATCAGGCTCGTACGGCTTTGGCAAATCAGAGTGCAAATACATTTAATGAGCTATTATCATTGGAAGTTCCGACAGCTCCCAGTACCCAGGATTATACAACTTTACAATATTCATATGAAGACGGAACTAACGCTGAAGTTATAACAAATATGACATCACTGGTAGATGATCCGGATGGTTATAATTATTTAGTAACTCATTACCATTACGCTGATGTATTTACCGGAGTTAAGTCAAATAAGCCAAATCCTCAGGTTATTTTAGGCGATAAACCTGTTGAGGGCACCGCTGTAAATGTGGAAGAACAAGGCGGAATATACACAATAGACGGAAATGAAGCAGCTGCATATGATCCGAATAATGAAGAGCAGCGAGAAATATATGAAAAAATTTGTCAAGATTATCCTGAATTTGCACAACAAACAGACATTTATACATATACAGATGCAGAAGGATTAATGCATTTTACAACAAAGGCAGATTTAGATAATGCGATAGCACAAACAGCTGATGCAAAAGAATATCATATAGAAACTCAAGCTCCTACATATGTTGGTAATTGCAAGCTTTCAAAATACGATGAAAGTGATTCGACAATAAAAGCTGCATATGAAGAGATATGCAGACAATTCCCGACTGATAATATAGCAAACTCTGATGATATATATACCTGGGAATATCAGGGCAGAACATATTTTGCATGTCGTGAGGATTTGGAAACAGCTGCAATGAGTGCACCTGATCAAACAATACCGACTGAAAACCAATCAGCATTAGCACAATATTATGCAGAAGATATAAAAACAAGAATAGAAAAGCAAGAGAGAGCATTTGTTGATGTAGACGAAAACGGTCGTCCATATAGCATAAGATATGAAAATTCTACCGCAACATTTGCGTTGAATACTGAAACAATTACAGATGAGGATGCATATAATGATGCAATGAATCAGTATAATTATGATATGCAGGTATATGAAAAAGCGATAGCAGATATAAATGCGAAAACAGAAAAAATTCAACAACAAGACAGAACGCTTGAGTTAAGGCTTCGTCAGCTTGATACAGAGCAGGAAGCTCTTCAAACAGAAATGGAAGCCGTTCAAAAAGTTATTGAAAAGAATATTGAATCAACATTCAAGACATTTGAATAATAGTTAAGAGGTTTTAAAAGATGTCCTATAAAAATGACAGTTACTTAGTAATAGCAAACAGATTCAGCTCAGCAAGCAGCGATGCAAAAGCACAATTGTTTGAAACGTATGATAAGCTGAGAGATTTAACGGTATCCGGAAGCGGTTTGGGAACAGGTTTTGGAGCAACAGGCGGTTTGTTGTATAATTTAGCAAGTTTGTTTGCACCATCATCATTTGCAACAGTATTCGGGGCATCTGAATCAATGAGTATTCCAGGTACTTCATATTATTCAAATATGTCAAATGGATCAGCTTACGGTCTAAATTCATTATATGAATACTCAGGTTTCCCCGGCGGAGCAGCACCTGTTGCCTGGGGGCTAAATGGATACTCAACAGGCGGAGCTGCGTCAATAAGCGGTTGGGGGTCTGATTACGGTACTGCAACCGGTTATGCTTCGAATTTAGGCGGACTTGCCGATGTTGCAAGTGCTGCTGCGTATGGAATAGGCGGAGCAAGCGGCTTCGGCTTTGGCCGTAATATTGTTCTTCCTTTAGCAAGCTGTATTTCAGGATGGGGCGGAATTATGCAGGCTGCAGCTCCGTATTTAGGTGAATACGGATTGCCGGCTCTTGTTATGGGGAACCTTATGCAAGGTACTACGTCTGCTGCTTTGGCCGCTTATCAAAATATAACGGGTAATATTACAGCAAATGCCGATACTATTTTGTCTAATAAAGTTCGTAATATCGAAACCGTTTGTAAAATGTTAGATACACAAGGCGATGTAGTTAAAAAAATGCTTAAAGAATCTATTGATAGCGATAGTAAAGCTATTCAAAATTTATAATTAAAGTTTTTTTATTTCTTGCCGTATAATATAAAGAGGAAAATTTTTCCGGCTGGTACATTTAGATTTGCAATTTATTAAGACATGTTACGATATAATTTAAAAATAGTAAATTATTTTTTTTAACAGGTTTTTATATAATTGTAGGTCTAAAGTGTAAAGGAGTAATATGCTTCGAGAAACTTTAGAGATGAATATAAAAAGAATAATAGATTTCTTGATATATTCAAAAAACTTCCTAATAAGAAAAAATCCGATAAAATCCATCTCTAATTCAATAACAGAAGGATTAAAAGATTTTTTGACAATGAAAAAGAAGTTGAAAATGGCACAATACAGATTAAATTATCATCGCCATCAACTTCAAAAAATGGAACAACTCATTGCAGAAAATAATGAACACAATTTCTTAAAAGGAAAAAATCTAAATGAAACCAGGTAGGTAAAATGGGATTAATCAATTCAACAATCAGATTGAATATGCTTTGGGCACAACGATTGGATTTAGAATATAAAATCCAATTGATAACCCAATCACAGATGAATCTTTCACAATCTGTCAGCGATTTAATGCAGGTAGGAACTCAATATGATGAAGATTCACCAAACGCAAAACTGTTGCAGCAGCGGCAGGCCAAGCTTCAAGTACTTGAAAAACGGCTTGTTCAGCAGATGAACCAGTATAAATCCCGACTGCAGATGGTCGATAACGAAATTGAGTCCTGTACGTCAATGCGTGATAAAAATATTGAACGAATGTTTAAATATTAGTTTGAACAAATAAACTTATAATGTCGTTCAATGCCGCATATTGTCTTTGATATTTTTGGGCTTGTTTTTCCAAAATCCCTATTTGTTTTTTATATTCCATGATAGAAGATTGGCATTCTCTTGCTGAATTATTCAAGCCTTCCTGAACTTGCTGTGCTTCTTGTAAAACACTTTTCATTGATATGCCTAAAGCTTCCATGGTTTGTTTAATAATCATGGCTCCTGTTTGTTTTGTAACGCCGGTAGGGAGTTTTGAAATTAATTGCTTTAAAACAGCAACGTTGGAAGGTATTTCAAAATCATCCAAATCATTTGGAATATTTGTAGTTTGTTTTGGAATATTAAATTGAGGTATTGGTTCAGGTTTTATTAAATCCTCTTCAGGTTCATTAAAAATATTGTCATCAAAATTGAAATCGTCAGCTTGTTCAACAACTTCTTGAAATTCATTAGAATTTTGTTGAATCTCAGCTTTAGGTTTCTGTTCAAAGCTGTTTTGTTCAACGAAATTGCTTTGAATAGTATCATTGTTTGTTGTAATTTCAACATCAGACTGCATTTTTAATGCTTCAACTATTTTTTTGCCTACACCTTCTGTTATTCTATTATTAGCCATTTTTCCCTCATTAATTTCCTGAACACGGTTTATTGTACTTAAAACAAAAAAATAATTCAAGTAATTAAGTTCTTAATAATACGAAATGTAATTGATAAGATGAACTTTTTATGATATATTTTTTTTTGAGGGAAAGTATGAGAGAATTCAAATTTGACGAAATAAAAGAGTTGAGATATGGTGAAAATCCGCACCAAAGAGCGAGTTTATACAGCTATGAAGAGATGGCGGATTATGAAGTATTGTTTGGTAAAGAATTAAGCTATGACAATATTTTAAACTTGAATGAAATAGCACGTATATTGAGTGAATTTTTTGATGTAAGTGCGGTTGCAATAATGAAACATATGGCATGCTGCGGAGTAGCATTAGGCAGACATATTGAAGAAGCTTATAATAAAGCATTTGATTGTGATCCGGTCAGTGCATTTTACGGTACAATAGGATTTTCAAAGCCTGTGGACTTTGAAACGGCAAAACATATAAACTCTATGGGTGTAAAAGTTTTGCTTGCACCGGATTTTCATCCAAAGGCAATTGAATTAATGAAAGATAATCAAAGTTTAAAACTCGTCAAATTACATACACCACTAAAAGATATAAGAAAAATGTGTATGGAAGAAATTAAAATCACTCCGTTTGGTGTTTTAATACAGGACGCTAATGACAGTGATTTAGATAAGGATTTGTTTAAAGTAGTAACAAAAACAAAACCGACAACAGAGCAGATAGAGGATGCGATTTTTGCCTGGAAAGTAGTAAAACATGCACATACAGACGCAGCATTGGTAGCCAAGGATTTTGCTACATTAGGAATAGCACAGAGTCAAACGAATTCAGCCTCAGCAATAGAAGCGGCATTGAATTTTGCATGTGACGGCTCAAAAAATGCAGTACTTGCTACGGATGGCATAATATATTCGCAAGACGCCGTATATGCAGCTGTACAGGGAAGAATTTCATTAATCATACAACCCGGAGGTTCTCATAAAGATAAAGAAATTATAGAACTTGCCGATAGATATAATATAGCAATGATTATGACCGGAATAAGAAATCATAAATATTAGAGGCAATATGGAAATAAAAGATTGGGATGACTATTTTTTAGATTTGGCAAAAACTTGTGCAAGCCGTTCAAATTGTTTAAGAGCACAGGTCGGGGCGGTAATTGTCGGTGAAGATAAAAAAATAAAAGCCACCGGCTATAACGGAACACCTTCAAAAGTTGAATCCTGCTATGAACGAGGAGAATGCTACAGAATTAAAAATAATATTCCATCCGGCACCCAATATGAAACCTGCCGTTCAATTCATGCCGAACAAAATGCAATAATACAAGCCGGTCAGGATAGATGTAAAGACGCTACAATGTATATTTGGGGGCATAATTTTATTTGTATTTTGTGTAAAAGATTCATTGTTCAATCCGGTATAAAAAACTGTGTATTGAAAAAAGATGAGAACTCGCAAATAGTAAGAGTTTCAGTAGAAGATATAAGACGAGAATTAAATGCTCAGTAGTGTTTATATTTAGTTAGAAAGATATCAGTACAGTTTTATAAAGGGGTTGAATTCAGCCCCTTTGATTTTTTATATAAAATCATTAAATAATTTGTATGAAATTTACAGATTTTTCTACATAGAACGTATGATTTATTACAAATGAAGTGCACAAAATCCGCAAAATTGCGATAGAATATAATAAGAAAGGCAGGACAAATGTATAATAGTTTTTATCCACATTATGACTTGGCAGGGAGAATACAGCATACAAAATTGGATACCGGACTAACTAATATGCCTTCAGCACGGCTAAACAGGGTTGAAGATACTGCCTCACCTGATTTTAAACAAGTTATGTCAGGCTTGATGGAAAATTTTAATGCAGAACTTAATGAGCCTGATAATTTGTTGAAAGATGCAATGTCAGGCAACGGAAATGTAGATATTCACGATGTAATGACAGCAATGGCAAAGTCAGAAATTAGTGTAAACGTTGCCACTCAGCTTGTTGGTAAAGTTATTCAGGCTTACGATAAAGTAATGCAAATTCAGGTGTAAAAAGTGTTAGTTAACTAGTGGGACGACAATGGATTTTAAAAAACTTCTTGAAAATAAACCTTTATTATATGGAATCATAGGCGGAGTAGTATTACTTTTGGCACTATTTATTACAATAGGTATAGTGAATTCGTCCAAAGGCGGTAATGGTGCAGCAAGAGTTGTTAGTGAGAAGGTTATTAAAGAACCTTTGGACTTGTTGACAACAGATAATTTAGGAAAAGCCATTGAAATCCAGGCACTATTAGCTAGAGAAGGAATTAATGCAAGCAGGAAGTTAGATGGTACAAAATCTACAATATTTTTAGCTGAATACACACAAAGTCAGCGGGATGCAGCTTTACTTGCTATAGTAAAAAGCGGTTTGATGGATCAAAATGTTGGTTTGGAAATTTTCGATAAAGGTGATTTTACATCTACAAAGGAAGATAAAAGAATACGTCTTGCAAGAGCTATAAACGGAGAATTGGCAAGATTAATCAGAAAAATTCCTCCGATAGAAAATGCGTCTGTATTTATATCAATACCTGAACAGACCATGTTTACATCAATGCAAAAGCCGGTAACCGCAACAGTTCAAATAACAATTCCTGCAGGTGACAGGCTTGATCAAATAAAAGTAAAAGCGATAACAAATCTTTTATTAGGCAGCGTAACCGGTCTTACTGCTGATAATATTGCAATAACAGATACAAACGGAAATGTTTATACAAGCATAATTGATGCACAGGATGAAATGCTTGAGAAGCTTCAAGAAAATGATAAATATATGCAGCAAAAAGTTGCAACACAGCTGGATAGATTAATTGGTAAAGGAAATTATGTTGTAACAGTAAGTACATTTTTACGTCAGGCTCCTGTTGAAAAATATACAATAGAATACGATCCGACAAAAAAGACAGCTGTATCAGAACAGAATTTTTCAGAAGGTTTGGGCGATCAAACGCAGGACTCTAATAAGAATGTAAGTGCGGTAAGCGTATATTTACCGAATGGTTTGGCTCAAGGCGGATCAGATTCAACTCAAAACCGTAATTATTCAAGATCCGCAACCGAAACCCAATACGGAGTTACCAAAACACAAACTAATGAATATATAAGACCCGGGGTTGTAGAAGAAATTTCAGTAGCTGTAACACTTGAAAAATCAGCTTTACCGGCTAATACGACCTTGGAAGAATTGAAGGAATTGATAGCAAACGCAGCAAGTCCTAAAGTTGATCCGGAAAATGTTTCAATAGCGTTTTCAGACACTGCTGACCCGTATTTGGCTTCAGACAGACCTGTTAATCTGCCAAAACCTGATGAAACGGGTAATCCTTGGTGGCTTGCAATTGCATTAAGCGGTGTAGGATTGCTGATATTGTTTAAAGTTGTGTCTGATAAGGTTAATAAAGTACGTGAAGCAAACTTAAAAGAAGTTGAACAACTTAGACAAAAAGCATCAGCTCAGGAAAAACAGTTAAGCGATATAAATTCACGTGCTGCTCAATTAACAGAAAGACAATCAGAATTGGCACAAAATTTATTAGAACAGCAGCAAAGAGAATATATTCCGCAACAGGATGAAGGTCAATTACTCAATTCACTGGCAAATATTTCCGCTGAAATTTCTGATGCTGATGACGAAGAAGCTGCTGAAAAAATAAAGAGCTGGATAGAACAAGGTTAGTATGGCTATAAAAGATTTTAATTATCAAGAATTTGCACAGAATTTGACGGCACAGGCACAAGAACTTGTGCCTCAGGACTTTTCCGATCCTGAAAAACAATACGTTGTAAATACTTTGCTTAATTTTTCAACTCTCGCCGGAGAAGCGTTATATAATGATACGGAATCCAACTTTAATGCTGATCAGGCAATGATGATTACCCAAATCATTGCAGAATGGGCTTTCCATAAATCTGTTGACTTGATAAGATCAGAAATTCCTCAGCAGTTTTGGGATCCTGTTATGCAAAAAATTGCATTTACTATTTTTGAAATAGCTAAACAAACTTTTAAACAAGGACTGCCGCAGGATCAAATTTTACAATTGATAGAGCATCATGTGAAAAAGACCTATCTTGATGCGATTGCTGAATTAAAAGACAAAGGCATGATAGATGAAGCTTTAATGGAGCAGGCTGCCAAACAATCTAATATTGATGCAATGATGCAGCAAATGTCTGAGGCACAAGAACAAGTTCCGCCGCAGCAACAACCTCAACAGCCTGTCGAACAATCCCAAACCCCACAAGCTCCGCAGACCACGTCCAGCCCTAAAATTATGAAACTTGCTACTGTTGCTCTTTTATTTAAAAAGATGAAACAGGAAAAAGTTCAGTCAATTTTAAATAAATTTAACCCCGATGATGCTCAAACTGTTATTAAATATATGGGTATGCCTGATTTAGAAAACAGAGTAAGTGTTCATACAGCTTTAAAATGTCTAAACGAAATAAGAACAAATTTACCAAAACCTCAGGAATTAAGCCCCAGTAAAATTGTTGCTAAAATACAAAATGTAACCGATGGGATTGATCGGCAACAATTAGAAACATTATTAAAACATGAAAGAGTAAAGGTAAGACGGTTGGTATTCAATGCTTTAGAGGGCGAATACTATGAAGTTGCCCCAAAAGTTGCTAACATTATTGCCACTCATATACAAGATAGTGTATAATAATATTAATCATGATTATTAAAAAGAAAAAAATACAACAACCGGAGCAAATGCGGGAGGCTGCTCAGGAAACTTCTGAGAAGGTTGATGATAATGCTATCGACCTGTTTAATCTTGATAACATAGAGTTTAAACAGCGTAACGAACGTCGCAGAGGCGACAGACGTCGTGGGTTCAGGCGGATTGATGACAGAAATTTAATATCACGGGCTCGTGAAGAAGCTGATGCTATCCGTGAAGCAGCGGCAAAAGAAGGTTATCAGGAAGGGTTGACAAAAGCTCAAGATGATATTGAATTTTTGCGAAATTCTTTAGCAGATTTTATGAGTGCAAAACAGGAAGTATTTGATAAAATTGCTCCTGAAATACTTTCTATTAGTATTGATATAGCTAAAAAAATCATTAAAAATGAAATAAAACAAAATCCTGAACTTTTAATTTCGAGCGTAGCAGAGATTTTAAAAGGACTTTCAAAAGAAGAAACTAAAATAACCATTAAAGCAAATCCGTCACAGGTAAGTATGCTTAAGGGTGAAATTCCCGAAACGGCGGAGAGGCTCGGGTTAGATGCAAAAATAACGGTAATTCCGGACGAATCGGTTATGGAAGGCGGTTGTATAGTAACAACGACTAACGGTATAGTAGATGCCACTATTGATACTCAATTGGCAGTAATCAGCGAGGCTTTAAAAGAAATTTAATGGCTCAAGGTAATACAGGTAACAATCCTATAAGTGAAATTTTCTTAGCAGTATTTGTGTTAGCACTGCTGTTAATTTTGCTTGTTGAAATGCCGACCTGGATTATTAATTTTTCTATTAGTTTAAATATAACACTGGGCATAGTACTTTTGATGATTGCCTTATATGTTCAAAAAACATTGGAATTGGCGGCATTTCCGTCAATAATCCTTTTGGGAACAATGTTCAGACTGGTGCTTTCAATAGCGTCAACAAGATTAATTTTGGCAAAAGGCGAGGCCGGCGAGGTAATCCATGCTTTCGGAACATTCGTAACCGGCGGTAATATGATTGTAGGCGGTGTAATATTCTTAATTATTACGGTCGTACAGTTTATGGTTATTACAAAGGGTGCTGAACGTATAGCAGAGGTATCTGCAAGGTTTGCGTTGGACGCTATGCCAGGTAAACAAATGACAATTGATGCGGACTTTAATGCCGGATTAATTTCTCCTGAAGAAGCAACTAAAAAACGTGAGGATTTGCAAAGAGAATCTAATTTGTTCGGATCAATGGACGGTGCAATGAAGTTCGTAAAAGGTGATACCATTGCCGGTATTATTATTGTAATAATAAACATTGTAGGCGGATTATGCGTTGGATGTTTGATGAACCAAATGCCGTTGGCTGATGCGGTTTCAAAATATACGATTTTAACGATAGGTGACGGTTTGGCCTCACAGGTTCCTTCGTTATTGATGTCAATAGCTGCCGGTGTATTTATGACACGTTCTTCTGCTGCCAGTGCGTCTTTGGGTGCTGATGTCGCCGGTGAAATATTGAGTAAGCCGTATTCTCTGTTTTTTGCATCAGGATTCTTAATGCTGCTGGCTATCACAGGCCCTATTACAGGTTTACCCTGGCTGCCGTTTTTGGCTTTTTCAATAGGTATTGGTATTGCTGGATTTTCTGTATTAATCAATGCTGATGTTCAATCTCAATTGGGACAATTGGAAAATGTACGTCAAAACATGCAGGATTTGGTTAATCCAAACCGTATGTACGAACGTTTGGGGGTTGATGTTTTAAGTTTACAGGTTGGCTCTAATCTTTTGGTTATTGCAGATCCTGATCAAGAAGGTCAATTACTTGCAAAAATTGCCGCTCTTCGTCAAAGAGTTACGGATGAATTAGGATACATTCTCCCAAACATAAGAATTATGGATTCATCTGCTCTTGATGCAAATGAATATATGATTTCTATCCGTGGTAATACGGTCGCAACCGGTTATGTATATCCTGGAAGACTTATGGTTATAGCAGATCAGTGGGATTCTATGAGAAAAGAAGTGCCC
The DNA here is from genome assembly GCA_944323365.1 of Candidatus Gastranaerophilales bacterium. Lineage (GTDB taxonomy): Bacteria > Cyanobacteriota > Vampirovibrionia > Gastranaerophilales > Gastranaerophilaceae > SIG32. The sequence continues at coordinate 9,428 of CALUSG010000012.1, read as the reverse complement.
GATGATGCGATTATTGGTATTGATCCGACTTATCAAACTCAAGCATATTGGATTACCGCAGAAGATGCCAAAACCGCCCGTTCTGTTACTGCTGTTGATTCAACGGATGTTATCGTTACTCACCTTCAAGAGTGCGTTAGAAAATACGTTGATGATGTTATGACTAAAACTGATGTCTTGAAACTAATGGAGCTCGTTCGCTCTCAAGACCCGACTCTTGTTAATGACCTCGTTCCTACTATTATCTCTACCAGCGATTTGAGAAAGATTTTTGTTAACCTTATTCGTGAAAAAGTTTCTATAAAAGATATAATTTTTGTATTTGAACGACTTTGCGATTATGCCAGATTTTCAAAAGAACCCGATATCCTTTCCGAACGTTTGAGAGCGGCTTTGGGACGTCAGATTTGTTTATCTAATGTTCAGGAAGATAAAGTTCTATATGCTTTAACTCTTTCTCCCGAATGGGAAAAAATTCTTGATGACAGCTGCCAAAGAACTGAGTTGGGTACTATGTTCTTGCTTAATCCTATGCAGGTTCAGGAACTTATTGAAACAACCGCAACTACTTTAATGCGGGCTCATCAAACTTGCGGTAAGCAGCCTGTTATTCTTTGTTCACCTAGAATTAGACTCCCGCTTTATCAATTACTTGAACGACATATCCCGACTATTGTCGTTATATCTTATTCTGAGCTTATTACTGATATTAAAGTCGAAGCTTTGGATACTATCGGTGAATCTTATGCGGTGGAATAGTTTATGATTAAAAAATTAATTACTTTTCTTATTAATGTCTATCAAAAAATTTCAAGTTTAACCCCTCCGGTTTGCCGTTTTACTCCGACTTGTTCCGAATACATGAAACAGGCTATACAAAAATACGGCGTTCTAAAAGGCGGCTGGCTGGGTATAAAACGTATTTGCCGATGCCATCCGTTAAACCCCGGCGGCTATGACCCTGTACCTTGACTTATGCAAAAAGTTTTATTATAATCAAATAGGAGGGCAGTAGTATGGTTGGAAAAGTAGATATAGCAGGCGTTTTAACGGTGAGTAACGGGGGGGGGCGACCCTTCAAGGCTTAATAGACAGGGTTTTCAGAGGTGCACTGAGATTAAGTAATGTAATTGATTTGTTTTTTGGGGGAGTTGACTGCAAACATAAGATAAACTATAATTCTAGTATGAAGAATTATAGTAAGAGAAAAAGAGCATTTACGTTAGCGGAAGTATTAATAACGTTAGGAATAATAGGAGTAGTAGCAGCATTAACTATTCCGACGCTGATAAGTAATTATAATAAGCGTCAGACCGTAACAAAGTTGAAGCAGACGTATTCAATATTGTCGCAGGCATTGACGATGGCCCAGGTAAAAGAAGGTGATCCTACAACATGGGAAGTAGCCGGGATATATGGAACACCGACAGATGATCCTAATTTCAATGTAGAAGATGTAATAACAAAATTTGCTACAAAATATTTAATACCATATATAAAAGTTACAAAAGATTATGGATATACATTATTATCTAGAATAAATTACGAGGGCTTTTATTTACCTGCAAGCGGGGCTTTAAGCGATAATTCGGGTGTTATTGGATATATAATTTTATTGTCAAATAATGTATTAATAAGAAATGGCTTAGAATCTGTTTGTGCAGACCGGAATGACGATGGAACATGTAGAAGCCGGGAGTATAGGAATATCTCATTTTTAGTTGATATAAATGGTTTTAGTAAACCAAATACACTAGGTAAAGATATATTTTATATGCGGTTTAATATTTCCGACAAACAATTTAAATTCCATAATTATGGAGGATCAAGATTAAGTACCTTAAATAGCTGTAAAACGGATACTGGTTCGCAGTATTGCGGACAACTCATATACCTTGACGGCTGGCAGATAAAAGATGATTATCCGTGGTTTTAGTTATAGTTAAAATATTTTATATGGATTTAAAATATTGTTAGGATCAAAAACTTTTTTTAATTCTCGCATGTAATTTAGTGCGGTAGAGTTAATTACTTTTGAAATGTATTCACGTTTTTCTCTGCCAATACCGTGTTCACCTGATATTATGCCGCCTAGTTTTATTGTTAAATCGTATATTTCACCCTTTGCGAGCTTATAATTTTGGTATTCAGTTTCGTTATTTAAATCAATCGGGATTTGCGGATGAACGCTTCCATCACCTATATGTCCTACCATACATACTGTAAGATTATATTTCTTACAAATTTTTTCTATGCCGTTTATAAGTTGTGGTAAATTTCCTCTAGGAACAATGACATCATCGGTAGTTACATTTGGTTTTAATTTCGTACAAGCTGCCATAGAAGAACGTCTTGCCTGCCATATTCTTTCAGATTCTTTTTCTGTTGATGAATACTGTATTGCAGATGAATTGCAGTGCCTTAGTATGTCTGTAATAATGCTTTTTTGTTCTTCAATGGAACTTTGCGTGCCATCGAGTTCTATTATCAAAGCTGCTGCTTTGTCTGTTAAAAGACCAATTGGATTAAATTGTTCTATTGTTTTTAAAACATTTCTATCCATAAAATCGAGAGTCGCAGGTAATATTTGTTGTTCTATTATTGATGTTACTGCATTTATAGTTTCATCTATAGTATCAAAATATGCCATAATAACTTTTGAACAGCGAGGTTTTGGAATAAGTTTTAATGTAGCTTCGACAACAATTCCTAAAGTACCTTCCGAACCGATAAAAAGACTGCCTAAATTGTATCCAGTAGCATTTTTAATTGTATTTGAGCCGGTTCTTAAAAGTTCACCTTTTGCGGTTACAACCAGCAAATCTATTACATAATCTTTTGTCGCACCATATTTAAAGGTTCTTGCTCCTGCTGAATTCTGTGCAATACTTCCTCCAATTGTAGATACTTTTAAATTTGAAGGATCAGGCGGATAGTAAAGGCCAAGCTTTTCTACTTCGGTTTGTAAATCTCCAACTACAACACCCGGCTGTACTTTAGCAGTCATATTTTCTTTATTTATTTCCAAAATTTTATTCATTTTGGAAAAATTTAAAATAATCCCTCCGTGTTCAGGAACACAAGCTCCAACAGTGTTTGTACCTGCCCCACGACAGATTATAGGGATTGTATATTTATTCGCTATTTTTACAATTTCTTGTACCTGTTCTATTGTTTGTGCAAATACTACAACGTCAGGAAGACTTACAAAGTTATTAGATGCATCTTGGGCATATGCATATCGTTCTTCCAATTCATATAATATATTATCAGAAGTTAATATCTTTTCCAAATCTTTTATTGTTTTATTCATCAACATAGGACACCAGCTTTTCTATATTTTCGCTTAGTTTATTTATTTGTTTTTCTATCTTATCTATTTTTTTGGTAGATTTAGAGTTATCAACATCATCAATCGCAGAAAGAATTTTTTCAAGTTTTAATTCAATTCTATCCATTCTTTCTTGTTCTTCATCAAATTTTTCGGATAATATCTTAATCATATCCTTTTGCTTTTCAGAAGTATCCTGAAGAATTTTTATTGAATTTTGGACATTATCGATTGAGTTCTGAAGATTATCTATCTTATTTGTTTGTTCGTAAAGAGCTTGAATGTTTTCACTTGTTGAATCAATCCATTCGCCCATATAAATTAATGCCTGACGCATTACCTTATCTGAATTCGCAGAAGCTGTGACTATATTTGCTATATTGTCAATTTTTTGTTCTGTACGTTCACTTATTTCTTTATTGTCTAAATAATTAATTCTTTCCTCAAGTTTGTATATTAAGTTACTAAAATCATTTAAGCCGTTATTTAAAGCGTTATATGATTCATCGGAGGTTAAAAGTAATTTATTTGTTCTTGAGCTAATACTTAAAATATCTTCTGATAATTTTTCAAAATCTGTTTTTAAATCAGTAATTTGTTCTTGAGTTAGAGATGATTGCAAGTCTTCAACAGATGATACTATTCTGTGGATATTGTTAGATATTTCTGAAAGTTCATCATTTGAAGTTGAACTTGATAAATCATTCAATACAAGTCTTAACTTTGCAATATCGGATTCTACATCTTGCAGTGTATATGAATATCCATCATCATTGTTTGAAATTTGTTTTAATTGTTCTTTAACTTCATTCAAGTTTTGGTTGATTTCATCGGTTTTTTCTTCAACAAAGTCTTTTATATCTTCAGATTCTTCAATAAAAGATATTTGTTCAAATACATTTAATATAGCCGAGATAATGCTTTCACGCATATCTTTTAATTCTGTTAAATCAATAGAATCAATTTTTTGGATGATTTCTTTGAGGTTATCTTCTATTAAATCAGTGTTATTTGCAGATTGATAAGTTTCAAATAGATTTTTTTGTGAAGAAATCATATTTTTTATTTCTTCAAGTTCTTCTAATTGATATTCGGACTCTTCTGAAACAGCTAAAATATCAATTTTTTGATTTAAAATGTCTAAAAGTTCAGTGACATTATGATTTTGTTCTGCAATTTCTTCAGTTTTTTTAATGTATGCGTCTAAATTGTTATTTAGTAAATTATTAACTTTATCAGATAGATCTGTTTTTAGCTCATCAAATGCCAGACTTACATCATCATTGTTTAATGCTACAGAAATTAAAGATTTTAAATCTTCATGACTTTCTGTAATTTTATTTTCTAAACTCTCTTTTAATTCTTCGGTAATATTTCCTATTTTTTCTTCAAGAGAATTTGTATCATTATTATTATCAAATTTTTGTTCAATAAACTCTTTTATATTGCTAATTTCTGCTAAAATTGCTGAATTATCTTCCTGCGGAACACTTGGCTGTAAATTTTGTTCTTGCAAGAAATTAATAATTATATCCAGTGTGTTTTTTACAGGTTGAATAGCTAGCATAATTGCTTCAGTTTTGGCATTCAATTCATCAACAATATCTGTATTAACTAGATTTATTTCTTGTTTAATAGTTGTTATTTTATCTTTTATTTCTTTAAAATGTTCCTGTAAGGATGATGTTATGTCCTCAGAATTTAATTCATTTTTAAAGTTTTCAATTAAATTTATAAGGTTATTTAACTGTAATTCGGCATTTTCAGCATTTTTAGATAACTCTTGATGAACGCCAGCCTGAATAGAGTCTTGTAATGTAGTTATAGTAACTTCTATATCACCAAGTTCCGATGAAATCAAGTTTACTATTTTTGAATCACGTTCGTCTTGTGCGAAATCCCATTGAGCAAGACCTTTTGAGATGTCTTCAAGTTCTGTTTTTATTTCGGAAATCTCAGAAATTGAATTGCAAATTTTTAACTCGGTGTTATCGGATATCTTTGTTACATTTTCAATATAAGTATCAAGTTTTTGCTGCAATTCTATAAATTTTTCATCACGAGTTGATATACCTGTTGTTATCATATCCCGAAGAGCAAGCAGTTTTTCTGTCAAACTGACTTCATTAGAGCTTTGAGAAGTAACTATTGTTTCTCGTAAAAAATCGATATTATTATTTATGCTTTGAAATTTTTCACTGTTATCGTCTGATAATTTTTCCAATATATCAGCTTGGTTATTTTCGATATTGGCTGAAATATTTATTAAAGACTCATTTAAGTCGTCTAATTTGGTGTTAACGGTTTCATCCTTGAAGTTGTTTAACTTTTCAGTAACATTGTCGATTTTTTCAGTTAGACTATTAATATTTTCAGATGATGTTTCTCTTAAGCCTGAAAGTGCATCGGCAATAGTTGTAATATCTTTATGTATATCAAGTGATTCTATTTTTGTTATTAATTTTTGTAATACGTCTTTATTTAAATTTAGATTTTCATTTAAATTTACGGAATTATCAATAATTTTTTGTATAAAATCTGCAAGATCTTGTCTAAAACCTGTAAAGTCATTTTCAGTAACTACTGCCGAAAGAACAGAGTTTAATTTATCAAGCTGTTCTCTTATAAGTAAATTTGAGTTTTCACTTGTCGTAGTAAGGCTGTTTCTCAGTGTATCTAAAATTGTTGAAAATTCGTGAATACTGCTATATAAATCAGCAAAGTCGTTTTGTTGCGGTAAGTTTGCAATTTGTTCTTCAAGTGTTTTATTAAAATTGGCAATTTGCTCTACATCATTTTTTTGTGAAAGCAAATCCATTTTATCTGAAATTAGAGCAGTTGATTGAATAATTTTATCCAAATCCGTTTTTTCAGTTAGAGGTGCGAATTTGTTTGAAATAGTTTCAAGCTTATCAGAAATGTTTTCTAATTCGGGTTGTAAAGACATACTGTCTAGTTTATATTCTATAGATTGAATTGTATTATCAGTTATATTTTTGATATCTTCTTTTTGAGGTAATAAAGATATTTGAGTTGAAATTTCTGTTGATTTTTCAGCAAAGTATTTTAAATCTTCACGTAAAGGCAGATTATTAATTTTTTCTGATATTTCGGATGACTTGTATATAATTGTGTCCAGGTCTGTTTTTTCAGTCAGATTATTAAATTTTTCAGATATTAACTCTGATTTTTCAATAATATAATCTAACTTTTCCTGTGAATTTTCATAATCTTGTTTTGTTACAAACTTGTTTAAATATTGAATTAAGTCTTCATTTTTTTGATCGACATTATGTAATGCTGATAAAATAGCATTTGTTGAAAGGTATATATTTTCTAATTCTCTTTTAACAATATCATTTTGAGCTGTAGGGTCCATTACTATTAAGTTTTTGAATATAGATTGAATATTGGAATTTATATCAGCAATAGAGGCTTCAAAACCCTGATTTATTATTTCTACATCTTTTTTTATTTCTGAAACTGCTGAGATTATGGCATTTTTATCAGTTTTATCGTTTGTAAATTCCGTAAATCTTTGATCATATTGAGCTAATATTTCTTTTTGATTTATTAATTCTTGAGCTATGCTTCTCATATTAGCAAGGAATGTTTCAAATTTTTCTTCCATATCTGCATTTTTGGCAAGATATTTTTGTTCTTCATTTAGTGCTTCAAACGAATTACCGATTTTATTAAATTCGGAAACAATAATAGAATGTCGTTCCTCAAGAATTTTTTTTAATTCGGTTAAATAAACTTTAATTAAATCATCGGCTTCGGTGTTATTGCTCATAATTTCAATTTTATTATTGATTGCTGTTAAAAGTTTTTCAAAATTTTCAGCATTTTGGTCAGCCTCAAGTTTTATGTTATCTAATATTTCTGCAAGCTCTTCTACAGTTTGTGCCATTTTATTTTCCTTATAATATCCCTACCATATTTAATATTAACAGAATAATAGCTAATTAAGCAAAATTATTAAGTTTGTTTATTACAATTGTAAAGATTATGTCTAATTTTTACTAAATTAGTGGTACAATAATAATACAAAAAATTTAAAAGAGGTGAATATGAGCCGAATAGTAATAGATAGTGAGAAGTGTAAGGCTTGTTATTTATGCATTGATGAATGTCCGAAAAAACTCATCAAAATAAGTAATAAAACTAACAAACTAGGTGAAAAGATTGTGGAATTTGAGGATAGAAACGGTGAATGTTTGGGCTGTGCAATGTGTGCAATGAGATGTCCTGACATGGCTATTAAAGAGGTTTATAAGGGATAATAATGATTAAATGTAAAGAAAAAATATTAGTAAAAGGGAATTATGCAATAGCAAATGCTGCTGTAATAGCAGGATGTGATTGTTATTTTGGTTATCCGATTACGCCGCAGAGCGAAATAGGAGAATTTTTAAGCGGAAAAATGCAGGAGCTTAAAAGGGCATATGTTTCTGCAGAAAGTGAACTTGGTGCTATTAATATGTGCATAGGAGCCTGTTCAACAGGTAAAAAGGCCATGACATCATCATCGTCCTGTGCAATATCATTAATGCAGGAAGGGTTATCTTATGCCGCTTCAGATGAATTGCCTGTAGTTGTCGTAAGTGTTATGCGTGGCGGCCCGGGATTGGGGAATATTTTTCCTTCACAGGGCGATTATAATCAAGCAACAATAGGCGGAGGAGATGGTGACTATAAGCTTATAGTTTTATCACCATCTACAGTGCAAGAGGCCGTTGATTTGACCTATAAAACATTTTATTTAGCTCAAAAATACCGCAATCCAGCTATGCTTTTGGCAGATGGCGTTTTAGGCCAAATGATGGAGCCGGTTGAGTTTGGTGAATATCCTTATCCGGAAATAGATAATTCCAGCTGGGCATTGTCAGGTGCGAAAAACAGAAAAGCTCGTATAATACGTTCATACTCGCCATTAGAAGAACCTCAATGCGAACATATAAGACATTTATTCAATAAATATAAACAACTTGAAGAAAATGAAGTTATGTATGAAGAATATTATACAGATGATGCTGATTTGATTGTAGTAAGTTTTGGAAGCCTTGCTAGAAACGTAAAGGCTGCAATCAGAAAATTACGTGAAAATGGTTATAAAGTAGGATTTTTCAGACCTATTACGCTTTTCCCATTCCCTAATAAACGAATAAATGAATTGTCAGAAAAAGTCAAAAAATTTCTTACAATCGAAGTAAATATGGGGCAAATGCTTAGAGATGTGAAGCTTGCCGTAAATGGAAAAACATCTGTTGAATTCTATGGAAAACCGGTAGGATCATGGCCGAGTGTCGAAGATATAGAAGCGGCTGTAGAGGGAGCGATGATATGATGGAAACACAAGTTTTTAAAGTACCTGATTCATTTAAAAAAGATTTTAAATATACATTTTGTCCGGGTTGTGATCATGGTATTGCCATAAGACTTATCGGTGAAGTAATGGATGAGCTTGGAGTAAGAGAAAATACTATTGCAGCAACTTCAATAGGTTGTTCCGTAACGATATATGATTTTTTGGATATGGATGCAATAGAAGCTCCTCATGGCAGAGCATTGGCTGTCGCAACAGGTGTTAAACGTGCGAATCCGGATAAATTTGTGTTTACATATTCCGGCGACGGTGATTTTGCTTCTATCGGGATAGGAGAAAGTCTTCATTCGGCATTGAGAGGTGAAAAAATTTCTGCTATTTGTATTAATAATACTACATACGGCATGACCGGCGGACAACTTGGACCTACAACATTATTAGGGCAGGTTACAACAACTTCTCCTTTTGGAAGAAATGTTGAATATTATGGTTATCCTATTAAAATAGCCGAACATATTGCTCTTTGTGACGGGACTGCTTTTTCTGCGAGGGTTTCTCTTGATACCATTGCTAATATTAGAAAAGCTAAGCAGGCAATAAAAAAAGCATTTGAGGTTCAACTTAAAGGTTTGGGCTTCGGGTTTGTAGAGATTTTGTCAACCTGTCCGACAAATTGGCGTATGACTCCGCAGCAAGCTCACGAAAGAATTAGAAATGAAATGATGCCGGTATTTGTTCCGGGAATCTACAAAGATGTTACTAATAGTT
>CALUSG010000011.1 GCA_944323365.1 Candidatus Gastranaerophilales bacterium | reverse complement strand
ACAAGAAGTATTCAAGATAGGAGCAAAAAATGAGAGTAAAACGTGGTAATGTTAGTCGTTTAAGACACAAAAAAATATTAAAACTTGCTAAAGGCTTTAAAGGTGCAAGAAGCAGAATTTTTAAAGTAGCAAATACTGCTGTAATGAAAGCCTTAAAATATGCTTACAGAGATCGTCGTACCAACAAACGTAATATGCGTCGTCTTTGGATTGTTAGAATTAACGCTGCAGCTAGAGAACGTGGCATGAGCTATTCAAGATTTTTAAATGCTTGCAAAAAAGCTAATATTATCGTAAACAGAAAAATGCTTGCTGATTTAGCTGTAAACGATAAAGAAGCATTTGATGTAGTATTTGAAGCTGCTAAAGCTGCTAAGTAAAATTCATTTTTTATTAACAAAAAGACCCCAAAAGGGGTCTTTTTGTTTTACTGAGATTATCTAACTTTATTTTCTTCACCTCTGATTAATCGCCCGATATTTTCTCTATGCAGGTAAATAATATATATAGCTCCTAAAGCACAATATCCAATGTAAGCAACCGGTTCATGGAAAATCCACATCAAAAATGGTGAGATAAATAAAGCAATAATGGAGCCCAATGAAACATATTTTGATGAATAAGTAATTATGGCCCAAATAGCTGCAATAATTAATCCGACTTGCCAGTTAAGTGCCAAAATTGTACCAACCCCTGATGCTACTGATTTACCGCCGGTAAACTTCAAAAATACGGATTTACTATGCCCGATAATTACGGCAATAGCCGCAAGTACAGGTAATAGTCCGATACCCGCAAATGATGTTGCAAAAATTTTGGCCAGTATAACAGGCAAAGCACCTTTAATCGCATCTAAAATCATCACGATAAAGAACCATTTTTTACCCATTACACGCTTAACATTTGTCGCTCCTGTGGAACCTGACCCAATAGTTCTTATGTCTTGTCCGGTAAATAATTTTACAATAATATATCCGGTAGGAATTGACCCTATCAAATATGCAACTATAACTACTAATAATATCTCTATCATCATATTTTAATAATCCATCTTCCAGTTATCTTCCATAATCTTAGTAAAACATCCGGCACCATATCCATTAAAAGTCTCACTCCGGCCAAGGCATTTATCTGAATAAACAGAAAAATCAGCATCGGTAGACATAGCACCTTCAAGATCATAAGCCTCTCTAATGGCACCATTATCATATATATCAAATGAAAATAAATCCCGCCCCTCAATATTAGGAGGTTCAGGTCCGTTAACATCTACCAAAACTTGACTATATTCATGATCATATGTACCATCATCATTATAAGTTCTAGGATTCATTGCATCAATACAAAGACTTGCATTTGTATTGAGATATACACAAGTACCAAAATTATTAGCACTACCACTTTCGGACTTATCTAAAGACCTGTATGATGCGGCGAAGCAATTCGGTGCAGAACTATTATCGTCACGATCGCCACAAACATATGAAACGTCAAAATACTTGTTCAAAAAACCTTCCGGGTCATCAACTAATGATGACTCTGTTAAATCATCAACTGACTCATCGGTCATAAGCTGAGAAACAGCTTTTGAAACTTCGTTGTAAACTCTTTCTAATTGTGTAACAAAAATCTTTTCTTGATAGTTATTAATAAGCCCCGGCATTGTTAAAGCAGATATAACACCGATTATAGCAAGTGCTACCAAAATTTCAGTAAGCGTAAAACCTTTTTTAAACATATAAATATCCTTTCAATAATAATTTTAAAACAACAATATTAATAAGGCAAGTGACTTAATACAATGTTACTGAAATATTTTTACCATTTTGACGATTAAGCTCTAAAACATTTTCACCAACAATTTTGTTAATTCTTTTTTTCCGTATAAGCATTGGTATAATCTCATTCAAATAAGAAGAATCCTCATAGTTGCCATGAATTAAGTCAATATTATTTGCATACTTATAATTTAAATTTCTTTCACCAATTTGTTGAAACCCGAGTGTTTTATAAAAATCAAAAGCATAAGAATTTTCCGGTACAACAGATCTTAGATAAACTTGTTTGAACTTTTTTAAATTCAAAAAATATTCAGTTACTAATGCCCGACCAATACCTTTTATAGACTTTGCCCAACTGACAAGCCAATCAAGTTCCGTTTCATTTTTACCATGATTTTTTCTTGAAGAATAATGAATATCGTCCTTATTAATATCAATTTTAGGAAGATTTGCTATCAAAAGTCCTGAAGATTTATCCTCGCAAACCGCTAAATACGAAACACTATTTTTATAAATTTTATCATCTTTAACTTTTTGTTTTATTAACAAATCTTTTAAATCTAAAAAAGCCTCACGCATAACAACTTTTTTTGAAATATCTAACCTTGAGGTTACATCATTTTCATCAATATTTCTAATAAACCTATCTACAAAATGATAATCTTTAGGCTCAAGCTTTAAAATATCCAGCTTTGCCGGCAGATTATTGTTTAAAACCGTATAATTTGAAACAAATCTTGCTTTAAATGTAATATCCTGCATATCCTTAAACACATAAAACTAATCTTACTATAGAAAAAAGCAGGTTATAAATAACCTGCTTTTCAAAATATAAATTAACTAAGCCATGGCTTTTTCTACAGCAACAGCAACCGCAACTGTAGCACCGACCATAGGGTTGTTACCCATACCGATAACACCCATCATTTCAACGTGAGCAGGAACAGATGAAGAACCTGCGAATTGGGCATCGCCATGCATTCTTCCCATAGTATCGGTCATACCATAAGAAGCAGGGCCAGCAGCTACGTTATCAGGGTGAAGAGTACGGCCTGTACCACCGCCTGATGCTACTGAGAAGTATTTTCTGCCGTTTTCCCAGCACCATTTTTTGTAAGTACCGGCAACAGGGTGTTGGAAACGTGTAGGGTTAGTTGAGTTACCTGTAATAGAAACGTCAACACCTTCTTTAATCATAATTGCAACACCTTCATTAACATCATCGGCACCATAGCATTTAACTTTTGCTCTTTCACCGTCTGAGAACGGAATTTCTTTTTTAACTTTTAATTCGCCTGTCTTATAATTATATTCAGTTTCAACAGCAGTAAAACCGTTAATTCTTGCAATGATATAAGCAGCGTCTTTACCAAGACCATTCAAGATAACTCTTAAAGGTTCTTTTCTGACTTTGTTAGCATTTCTTGCAATACCGATAGCACCTTCAGCAGCTGCAAAAGATTCGTGACCGGCTAAAAAGCAGAAACATTTTGTTTCTTCTCTCAAAAGCATGGCTGCTAAATTACCATGACCGATACCAACTTGTCTTCTGTCACCTACAGAACCGGGTACGGCAAAAGCTTGCAAGCCTAAGCCGATTGCTTCAGCTGCATCTGCTGCATTTTTAATACCTTTTTTAATAGCGATAGCACAACCTAAAGTATATGCCCAGGAAGCGTTATCAAATGCGATAGGCTGAATGCCTTTTACGATAGCATCAACATCGATGCCTTTTGATAAACATAAATCACGAGCTTCTTCCAAAGATTTAAACCCGTATTCAGGCAAAACTTTTTTCAAAGTAGCTTCGCGTCTGTCTTGTCCTTCAAATTTAACTGTCATATATTTTTTCCCTTTTAATTACTAACTTCCACAAAATTTACTCTTGACGAGGATCTATATATTTAACGGCATCAGCAAATCTGCCATAAGTACCGATATTCTTTTCATAGGCTTCTTTAGGATCAACGCCTTTTTTAATAGCATCCATAACTTTGCCAAGGTTAACAAATTGGTAACCGATAACTTCGTTATTTTTATCAAGACCCATTTTTAAGATATAACCTTCTGTCAATGAAAGGTATCTTACACCTTTTTGTTTTGTTGAGTGAATAGTACCAACCATTGAGCAAAGTCCTTTGCCCAAATCTTCAAGTCCTGCACCTACAGGAAGTCCATTTTCAGAAAATGCTGATTGAGTTCTACCATATACAATTTGTAAGAATAATTCTCTCATTGCAACGTTAATAGCATCACAAACCAGGTCAGTATTTAATGCTTCAAGAATAGTTTTACCCGGAAGGATTTCAGCAGCCATAGCGGCAGAGTGAGTCATGCCGGAGCATCCGATTGTTTCAACAAGAGCTTCCTGAATAACACCTTCTTTAACGTTAAGTGTTAATTTACATGTACCTTGTTGAGGTGCACAGCATCCGCAGCCATGTGTAAGACCTGAGATGTCTTTAATTTCTTTACATTTTGTCCATTCGCCTTCTTGAGGGATTGGTGCAGGTACGCCTTTAACTCCACGGCATACACAGCATTGATTTTCAATTTCGTGTGTAATTTCTATTTTGCCCATTTGGCCTCCTTTTTCATTAACTGTCTATCCTGTATAAATTATACTATAAACAAAATCTCTTTTAATATTTTTTTAGTATAATATTTTTATGAATATCTTAGACGAAATTGTTAACGAGTTTAAAAAAGAAGAATGCATAAGAGCAATTGTCCTTGGCGGTTCAAGTGTAAGTCAATATGACGATGCTGATTCCGACTATGATTTGTATATTTATTCGGATAAACCGGTAAATGTGGAAAAACGCCGTCAAATCGCCGAAAAATTCGCACAAAAATTTGAAGTAGACAACAACTTTTTTGAAAACGGCGACGAATGGATTCTAAAAGACACCAAAAAAGGTATTGATATAATGTACCGCTCGCCGGACTGGATTGAAGGACAAATAAGACGTATTTGGGAAGAATACGGGGCATCTGTCGGGTATTCAACATGTTTTATTTATAATGTAAAAAATTCCCAAATTTTGTATGATCCTACCGGCTGGTATAAAAACCTTCAGGAAAAAGTCAGCGGCGAATACCCTGAACAACTTGCTAAAAATATAATTGCAAAAAATCTTCCGCTTTTGTACGGAAAAATGGCTGCGACTTTTGCCGATCAAATTATCCTTGCCGTAAAAAGAGGTGACATAAACAGTGTTAATCATCGCATAAGTGCATTTCTAGCGAGCTATTTTGATGTAATTTTTGCAATAAATAAACAACTTCATCCCGGAGAAAAAAGACTTGTCAAATTTGCTAAAGAAAATTGCAATATTTTACCGGAAAACTTTGATAAAAATATAGAAAATTTAATAACTTCAACTGAAAAAGAAAAATACTTAAACGAAATTATAAAAGAGCTTAAAAAGGAGGTCATAATGACAGGAAACACAACAGCTTTATCTCAAAATCTTGGAATTTCCGCAACATTTACCGGAATAGATTTTGATAAATACTCATCAAAAGTATCAGAATTTGTAAATGAATTTGCATCAAGAGCAAATAAAAAAGGACAATTTTTGAACTGGGTAAACTTACCTCAGGAACAAATCAAACGTGTTGATGAAATTTATTCACTTGCTGAAAAATTAAAAAATCAAACAGGTGCCGAAAAATTAAGCGTACTCGGCATCGGCGGTTCAAAACATACCGTTGAACACA
>CALUSG010000010.1 GCA_944323365.1 Candidatus Gastranaerophilales bacterium | reverse complement strand
TTCGGCGTATTTTCTTTATACGCATACAAATATCCTATCCTATCCTATCCTATGAGGCATTATATCAGGTTTCCAGCCTTTTTAAAATTACTTTTACATTTCTTTACATTTGATATTTTGTTACATTATCTTAATATTGTTTTGATTTATAAGTCATTAATTTGAATTATAGGTCAATTTGTCGCACGGCAACTTTTTACTTAGTTTTAATCTTGTTTTTAGTTAAAAATAAACAAAAAACAAACTTGAATTCTTTTTATTAAGTGATGTAACAAGAAATTATATAATTATTTGTCTTTTTATATAAATTTTAATAAAATATAATTGGGGAAACATTGAGGGATATAAAAATGGAAGAAAGAGGAGTTAAAACCTTATCACCAAGAGAAGTAAGAAGCATATTAAATGCTGATAATAAAGAAATAGTAGAGCTCTGCAAAAGAGCTGCCATTTTGCCGAAAAAAAATTCTAAAGGTCAAACATATTTTTCTTATGACGAAGTAAAACACTTAAGAGAAATTCAAACAAAAAAGTCCACATATCCTGTTGAACAAAGGACATCTGCTGTCGCCGGAATTTTGGCATCAATAAAAAATATGGAAAATACCTTAAGCGATAAAATTGCAAAAGTTATTGATGAAAAACTTGAAGGAATGGATGAAGTTGTAGTTGAGCTAATTCGCTGCAAAACAGATAATGAAACATTAAAACAAAAAATTATAGATTTAAATAAAGAAATTTATCAACTTAAAAATGATTTAAACAGCTATAAACATGTAGGCCTAGGCTTATATAAGAAAAAAGAACGACATGTATGGGAATAAAGAATTATGGTAGTAGAAATAAATACAGAAGAACGCAATAAAGCATTAAAATTAGCAATAGAAAAAATAGAAAAGGATTTTGGCAAAGGCTCAATAATGAAATTAGGTGACAAGGCCACCGTAAACGTTGATGCAATTCCAACCGGTTCATTGGCATTAGATGTAGCCTTAGGAATTGGAGGAGTTCCTAGAGGCAGAATTATTGAAATTTATGGCCCTGAAAGTTCCGGTAAAACGACACTGGCACAACATATAGTTGCAGAATGCCAAAAACGTGGCGGAATAGCAGCATTTGTCGATGCTGAACATGCTCTAGATCCTGAATATGCAAAAAATTTAGGTGTTCAAATCGATGATTTATTAATTTCACAGCCTGATACAGGTGAACAAGCCCTTGATATAACCGAAGAACTTGTTAGATCAGGTGCAGTAGATGTAGTTGTTGTGGATTCAGTTGCAGCACTTGTTCCAAAAGCTGAAATTGAAGGCTCAATGGAAGATCAACAAATGGGACTTCAAGCAAGATTAATGTCAAAAGCTTTAAGAAAACTCACCGGTATCATTGGTAAAACCAATACAACCGTAATATTTATTAACCAATTACGTATGAAAATAGGTGTAATGTATGGGAACCCCGAAACAACAACCGGCGGAAATGCCTTAAAATACTATGCAAGTGTACGTATGGAAATTAAACGTGTCGAAGGTCTTAAAGGCGAAGAAGGCGATGTAGGTAATCACGTTAGAGTAAGAGTTTTGAAAAACAAAGTAGCCCCGCCGTTTAGAACAGCAGAATTTGATATCATCTTTGGTAAAGGTATATGCAAAATCGGTAATATCCTTGATGTTGCTGTAAACCTTGATATTGTTAAAAAAGCAGGAGCATGGTTTAGCTTCAAAGAAGAAAAACTAGGACAAGGAAGAGATAAAGCAAAAGAATTTCTTGCTCAAAATCCTGATATTTTAAACGAAGTAGAAACCCTGGTAAGAGAAAAGCTCGCTGAACAATAAAATCTATTTTTGTAAATATTTATTAAGCCTGATTTCTCAAAATGGCAAATATTTTTACGTTTGTTTTTACTATAATAAAATCATATCGGAGGCTTTTTATGCAGGTAAACTCAATTAATTTTTTAGGCAATGTAAATTTCCAAGGTAAGAAAAATAAAAAACAGACTGTAAATAACGAAATAAAAAATGAACAACAAATGCAGTCAAAAGGCTTTATGAGTGCAGTAAAAGGGCCTTTAGCAGCTGTAATGTTTGTGCCGATAGCAGCAGCGTTACCGACAAGTTGTAACGAAGTTAATGTAGAAGCGAATGCAACGGCTACAGTCATATTTGACCCCAGTAATCCAAATCCTGATAACCCGCCTGATACAACTAATTTACCAATAAGAATTTTTGATTCTATAAATTACTACCGCTATATATTGGGAATACCTGCAGACGGAGATGAAAACGGTTTAGACAATAGAGTTTTAACAAAACTTTATGGTGAAAATAATTGGGATTACAATAGGCCTGGTATTTTTGAATTAAATTTACCAGCATCTACAAAAGAAATAGCATACTATGATTATTCTTCAAACGGAAAAACAAAAACTTTCCCATTACAAATACTTGAAGATGGCAATGAATATAAATTTTATGATAAAGATGGCAGTCTAAGAACCGGCTTAGGCGGTGTAAGATATGATGATATATTTATGCAGTCAAGAAACGGTAACAAAGTTATGGTTTACCAATACAAAACTTATGGAGAACATGCCGGAGCCTTTGAAGAACTGGGTTCAATTGAACCAGGATATTTAGACAAAGAAGAATTTGGAAATAACCTTTTAATTAATGACATTTTAAGTAGTGAAGGTACTGATTATCATTACATTAACGTCGATGCCACAGTAAAAAATATTGAAGATATAGAAATGATGTCCAAATATTCAGAATAAAAAATCGCTTAGTTTTTAATGAATCTGAAAAACACATTTTGAGCAATGGGCTTTTGGATGTAAAACTAAATTATCTTCCAAATCGTACATTTTTTCAACTTTAGTAATTAAAGAGGCACCGCATTTGGGGCATTTAAGTCCACCGGCACCATTTAATATTAACTCTTTTAGACTATCTATAATTTGCTGAGATACAAAATCATTTCTAAAATCTTTTTCAAGTCTTCTTATTTCATCAGGATGACATTTTAATCCTTTTGCTAGATTTTGACGAACAGTAACAGCTAAAAACAATTCTTTACCCGCCTCAATATCTTCAATCAGATTAACATCCAAATTAGACTTCATCGCCAGACCTTTAACAGAAAGCCCTAGATTATCTCTTTTCTCTTGAACAAACTGAGCTAAAGTTTTTTTCATAAAAAAATTATAACATAAAAAAGGAGCCTTAAGGCTCCTAATATTATTTAACAGTTATATCAACTTCAGTTTCAGTATTAACTTCTATATTGATATTATTAAATGCATCTTCATAAATTTTATCAATATCCGTAACATCAGCATTAAATGTTTCTACGTTATCTGTATGGAACTCAAAATTAGTTCCTTGTTCTCGATTTATTTGCCCGATCATAATATTTGAAGGATCATCCGGGTTAGCTCTTAGTGCATATGCTTCTTTAAAAGTATTTTCGCCTTTTTCTTTCACATACACAACAAGACAATCTTTAACCTGTTCAGGGTCATTATCATGTGGCTCAGTAGTACCCAAATAAAAGTCTTTTTGATATTGCATATAAATTTCACGTCCATCTTCACCGGCAATATATAGACCTCCAGGTGAATTTACAGTACCATTACCGTTAGCTTCCAAATTAAAGCGCCCCGTTTCATCAATTTTTTCTAAATTACCTTCTATATTTAAATCTCTAACACCAAATTGCACTTTAGGAGTACCTGCAGCGATTTCTTTAAGATCAGCAGGAACAAAATGCGATCTTACAATACTCATAGAAAGACCGGGCTTACCGGAAAAGGAACTAACATCGGTAGTAACATCAGTTAAGACCTTTGTATTTTCATCGGGCACATCTATACCAATTGTTTTGAATACATCTCTTAAAGCTGCCGTAGCACTATTTGGCTCTACAGCTGTTTTTTCATTTATATAATGTTTAAACCCATTTTCAAATTCAACATATGGTTTTTGTAAATAAGGATCATATTTATATTCATACTTAATACCTTCATCAGTTCTGTAACCGCCTTCTGGAGCATCCTGATTAAGTTGTTCAATTGCATGATTATGTCTATATTCATCGTCTATTTCAACTGTAACACCAGCTCCTGCACTTACATCAGGCTCATTTAAATCTCGAGCACAACTTGTCGCACCCAATAAACCTATAAATCCTGCTGCTAAAGGTTTTAAAAAACCTAAAATTGCACCTACAGTCCCAACAGCTGCAGCTGTACCAATATCTTTTGTTGTTTCACTATGTAACACATTATTAACAACCCGCTTAAATCCTGATTGAGGTTCTTTAATTTCACCTGAAGCGTCTTGTTGAGCTTTTATAGCTGCTTTTTCTTCATCTGACAAATTTAGTCCCCACGCATCATTAGCATTTGGAAGTTGAGCAGCATCACCGTTTTTTTCTATTTTGACGCCTTTATCCAAGTCAGGTTTTACTTCCCCTCCAATATGAACTGTTGGAGTTGTATTATTTTCTATTTGTGGAGTATCCAATTTCTTTTTGGTAAAATCTAACCAATTTTGGTTATTATCAGGTATCTTATCTACCATTTCGTCTCCTTTCTATTCACACTTATTCCCTTTATCGGATTGTTTTACTATTTTCTTTAATATAAAATTTAATAATAAAAATAATAAAATGTACCAAAACTAAGTCTAGAAAGGGATTTCGCAAAATAAAAAACAAATTTACAATACTTAACAAAAGTATCTTGCAATTAAAATAATTAAGGTTATAATGTAAATACAGAACATTGAAAATATGGGGACGTCTGGATTTGACAGGATGATTGATTAATATAAGCTGCGTGTCCGAGTGCTGTTCTCGGTTATCAACGAGCATAGCAAATTAAATGCTAAAGACAATGTAATTAAAGCTGATTTTTCAAGAGCATATGCTCTTGCTGCGTAAGACGCAGTCAGCCACTTTAACAGCCCAGCTTGCCGGTTGTTAAGGTCCATTATGCAAGCTGCATACGTTAATGATGGTAGACGTATTAAGCAAACCATTGGAGGTTAAGTATTTCCGCAAAAAATACTTTGACTGATTTAAGGGTAGTGATACTTTCCTGAATTAGTCGAGAGAATAAGTATCTACACACGTAGAGGCTTGTGTTGGTCCATTTTGGACGTGGGTTCGAGTCCCACCGTCTCCAGTAATAAATAAAAATGCTTATTTAATTTATGCATTTTTTATTACTTAATTGTATTTTAATGTCCAGTTCGTTGTCTATAGAATAAATTGTCGGTTGGGCATACTTGCCCAACAACTCTAAACATTAGCCGTCGGAAGTTCTGTGATGCATTGTTTTTAAACTGGACTGAACAGGACTTTATTAGAACTTGGATTTACAAATGATACTTTTAAATTAGCCTGATGCTTACTCAAATTTAAGAATTTTTACAGTCCAATTAATGTCCAATTTTATCGTTGGGCAGGTATGCCCAACCGACAGAACCGGTTTACAATTCATATACAATCCCCTTTAATTTTATTCATTTTTAAAATAGCGTAAATAAATATATTTAGCAAATACCTTTCAGTGACATGAA
>CALUSG010000009.1 GCA_944323365.1 Candidatus Gastranaerophilales bacterium | reverse complement strand
GAAGAAGAAAAATTGTTAAATAACTATAAAATAGACGAGCACGGTAATATAACCCTTAAAACCTGGAGTGAAAAAGCAACAGATTTATATTATTTAGCTTTAAAGGTTAAAGAATATGAAAATGTGGCTGAACAAGAAGCTTTGACTGAAAAAATAAATGAAGGTATAAAAGAATTATTTTATGAAGATGCAGTATATAAGCCAAATGCCTCTATAATTTCAGGTGTTGGACTGGATCAAGTAGCTTATAATGCGGCTTATGAAGCTGCATTGAAAGAATATGAAGCCAGCTCTGAATATCAAACGTGGGATCAAGCTTGGTCTGATTATAGAAGGGAAATGGCTGATTATGAGCAAGACATGATCAAATATGAAAACTATCTAATAAATTTAGCTATTTATCAAAATGAGCTTGCAACATGGGAATCTAAACGTCAGGAAAACGCCGACTTATGGACTGATTATAATAATAAACTGCCTGCATATGAAACTGCGGAAGATAAATATTTAAATGAAGTAAATGCATGGAAAGCGGACGTACAAGAATGGCTTAATTCTTTACAATCTGCATATAACAGTGTTTCCGCAATGATAGATTCAATGAATAAAATTATAGATTTAACAGTTCCTGATCCTGAAAATGCAAAAACAGAATGGTATACAAACTTGTGGCATAGAATGAATGGAGCAAGTACAACAAAATCAGAAGAAGGTAAATCAGGCAAATACTACAAACAATTAGAAGATAATTTGCTTACAAGTCCCGAATGGTTACAATTTGCACTTGAACACGGTGTAGTTACACTTGAACAGGTAAAATATGTTGAAGAAGGCGAAGACGTAACAGGGCTTGAGAATACAAAATGGTGTTCAACTTCATACAGTTCTTGTCCGGACATTGTTGAAGTTGAAGACGAAGTTGCAATCGCTAGAGCTGAAGCTGAATATACGAAAAAATTAAATGAAATAGAAGCTAAAGATAAAAAATATGACAATGATCTTAAAAAACTCGATACTGAACACTCTGCACTTCAAACCGAATATGATTCTATTAAAAGTGTAATTGAAAAAAATGTTGAAAGATCTTTTAAAGCCTTCTCTTAATTTATATATCAGGTCTGACGTTGAAAGAACGATGCTATTTCCTTGTGCGGAATTATATGTGAAATAGGTCTGCCATGAGGACAAGTATAAGGCATTTTAGTAGTCCGCCATTTTTTAATTATCTCTTGCATTTGCCACAAAGAAAGTTTTTGTCCGGCTTTAACAGACGCTTTACAAGCTGTGGTTATAAGAATTTTTTCTTCCATTCTGTCTATATCGCCGTCTATATTTTCTAAAATATCCGCTAAAATCTCTTTTGGGTTAACTTTCGCTATCATCATAGGAACTTTTTTGAATATAAGCTCTTTTTCGTTTAAAATTTCTATACCAAATCCAAATTTTTCAAACTTTTCAATATTTTCCTTAATAACAGACATGTCTGTTGATGAAACTTCTATCACATCTGAAACAAATAAAATCTGTGAAGCAATTTGCTTTTCTGATTTTAACTTTTCATAAATATACCTTTCTTCGGCTATATGTTGATCAACAATTTCTAATCCGTCGTCTTGCTCTATAAGAATATATGTATTTTTATATTGTCCTATAATATTTTCTTCGGGAATTTGTATTTTTTCCTCAAGAATTACCTGTTGTGTAACTCTTTCAGGCTCTTTTGACGGAGCTATATCTTCGTTAAAATTTTGAAGAAATATATCAGAAACATACATGTCATCATTCTTAATTTTGACATCTTTAGATTGCGGTTCTAATTTTACGACATTTGGTATCGGCTTTAATTCTCGTTCGGTATAATTTGCCAAACCACCCTCAACAGCTGTCCTTACAAAATTAAAAATTTGATTTGGATTTTTATATCTTACCTCTTTTTTAGTCGGATGCACATTTACATCAACATCTTGAGGCGGAATTTCCAAGTTTAATACGACAAATGGATATTTTCCGTTAGCAATTAACGTTTTATACACTGTATCAACAGCCTTTTGTATTACACTGCATTTTACGGGGCGAGAGTTTATGTATAAATGATAATTTTTCTTACTTGATCTTGTATAATCAGGTGTACTTACCATTCCATTAACTTTTAAACCTGACAACTCATCCGTTTTCAACACAGGTTTTAAATTTTTTACAACTTCATCTGAATATACTTCCTTAAGTGTTTGAGCTAAATCACCCTGACCCGTTGTCTTTAAAACTACTTTACCGTTTCTTTTTAATTCAAAAGCTACTTCTGTATTTACAATTGCAAGTGATTGTATGATTTCCTGGATGTATGCAAATTCCGTATTCGGATTACGTAAAAACTTTAATCTCGCCGGAATATTATAAAATAAGTCTTTTATATCCATTATTGTTCCGATAGCACAACCCGTTTCAACTTGTTTAACCTCGGAATTTTCACATTTGACTTTCGTTCCTGTTTCAAAATCATTTGTCCTTGTTGTACAAGTCAGTTTTGAAATTGATATAATACTGGATAATGCTTCTCCTCGAAATCCCAACGTATGAATATTAAATAAGTCTTCGTCATCTCTAATCTTACTTGTAGCATGCTTTGAGAACGCCAGCATAATATCTTCCGGATGAATACCGCAGCCATTGTCAGCAACTCTTATGTTACGACAATCATTTGTTATTTCTACACTTATCTTAGTTGCACCGGCATCTATTGAGTTTTCTGTTAATTCTTTTACAACTGATGCAGGACGTTCTATTACTTCACCCGCTGCAATTTGATTTATTAAATGTTTTGATAATTGCTGTATTCTTGCCATATTCTACCTACATAAAATGCATTATAAAAAAGTCTTTAACTACATGAAACTGTGTCAAAATCACTACTACCAACAATGATACAATCATACCAAATGTTACTTTTGCAAGATCTTTAAATATATGCTTGTACATTTTTTTAGGTGATTCAAAACGTAGTCTGTGGTACAAAGCAATTTCTCTGCCGGCCAATAACCCTAAAAATACCCACGTCGTTGACATCGGTATATTGTTTAATTGAATGAAATATAACAATAGTGATGCGTATATTAAATCTATAATTGTTGCGGAACGAGGATCCTGTACATTTGTTTTCATTTTTACTATATTCTGAATTTCTCCGCCTCGGTTATATGCTATATATCCCAAAAATATCGTACAAGAAACAAGTACAAATATTAATTCACCCAAAGACGCTTTCCTTGGCAAATAAACAAATAAATTAGCAGCATCCTGCATTATCCACTGTGACCATAAAAATGCTGTAGAACACCATTTTGCTACCATCCACCACTTAGAAATATTCTTCGAATGTTTCTTTTGCGTATAATAAAAATATCTTTCAATAGGTCTTGCTATTATATTATAAATAACTAATGAACAAACAAATGCCACCGCATAGCCTATAAATGATTTTGTAAGCATTAAACCAATAACATGTACATCACTGATTGAAAAAATACTTAATATTAAAAACGCTGTGGCAACAGGTATGCCATAGCGTGTTAAAATTAATAATATTATCGGGGGTAAAACATGTATAATAGTAAAAGTATGCGTCACCGGAATTCTGTCTAAACGTCCAAAAGACATATCGCCGTCATTTACTAACCACCCGATACCTATTGTCAATATTAATATTATACTTGTAAATGCCCATATATATAATGAATTCGTTTTTTTATTTGCCGTTAAAAATGTTCCTAAGGTCTGTATAATATCATTTGATACACATGAAAACATGGCAAGCAGGAAGCCTGTTATCATAAAAATTGTGTTTAATGTAAATCCGTTTTCTAACATACTTCCTCCATTCAATTTTAATTTACTACAAACACAAATTCATCTAAATGTTTGATTACAAATTTGAAACATTTCTATAAAATAAACCTATAATTATTTAATTGGGGAAAATCATTGGCTAAGACTAAAACTAATACAAAACTAAAACCGGCTAAAAAAGCAGATTTACAGGTTGTAAAAGAAATAAAAACAACTAAATATAGTGATATAAACTTAAATGCCTGGAGAGATTATTCACATATAAAAACAGATACTTTGTGGGAATTTCCGTCAAGACTAAAAGAACACGGGCATTCAAACGAATATCACGGCAATTATATCCCTCAAATTGCACAACAATTGTATGAAAGATTTACAAAGAAAAATGATATTGTACTGGACTTATTTTTTGGTTCAGGAACATCAGGCATAGAAGCAATTAACATGAATAGACGCTGCATAGGAGTCGAATTAAAAGAAGATTTAGCAGAAAAAGTTTCTGAAAAATTTACTCCAAAACAGCTTGTAACAGATGTAAATATTATTTGTGCTGATTCAGCATCAGAACTTGCCAAAGAAAAAATCAAGGCAAGACTTGATATTATGGGCGAAGACTTTGCACAGTTTTTAATTCTCCATCCGCCTTATGATGATATTATAAAATTTTCAGACAAAAAAGAAGATTTATCAAACTGTGAATCAACCAAAGAATTCTATAACTTATTTGAAAAAGTAGCAAAAAACGGTTATGATTTGCTTGAAAAGGGAAGATTCGCAGCATTGATTATAGGCGACAGCTATAAAAATTCAGAAGTGCAGCCGCTTGGCTTTGAATGCATGGCTAGAATGCAAAAACTCGGATTTGCTCTAAAAGCAATAATCGTAAAAGATATGCAGGGCAATGAACGTGCTAAAGGCAAAACCGCTAATCTATGGCGTTATAGAGCTCTTGCCGGCGGATTCTATATATTCAAACACGAATATGTAATGGTATTTCAAAAACACTAAACTCCTTTCATAATTCCATAGGGCACTATATGTGCCCTTAATAAATTATCTTTTAAGTTTCTTAACTTAAAATTTCCTCTTTCTCATGTTTATAATATAATATAGGAAGAGGAAATTTCTTTGAAACATTCAAAATTAACAGCCTTAATATTTATAGCACTTATATTAGGTGTTTTGGTTGGACATTTTGCCCCTGATTTTGCGGTAAAAATGCGTCCTTTTGCCATTATTTTTCTCAGAATGGTAAAAATGATTATAGCACCTTTACTATTTGCAACTTTGGTGGTAGGAATTGCAGGGCATGGTGATATAAAAAGTCTTGGAAAAATAGGATTAAAAACTATAATTTATTTCGAAGTTGTAACAACTTTGGCTCTTATAATCGGACTTACCATGGCAAATATATTCAAACCCGGAACAGGTTTTGTTTCCGATTCAATAGCAAATAATCCGTCATTATTGTCACAAGCAGGTTTGATGGCCGCAACAAATACTCATACATCTGTTTCTGAAATGATAATGAATATATTTCCTACAAGTATAGTTCAGGCAATGTCAGAAGGAAATTTATTACAAATAGTTGTATTTTCAATATTTTTTGCACTTGCTATATGTACTGTTGGAAAAGCTGCAAAACCTGTTATGGACCTGTTAAACTCTGTTTCGCAAATAATGTTTAAATTTACAGAATATGTAATGTATTTTGCACCTTTAGGAATTTTTGGAGCAATTGCAGCTACAGTTGGAGAAAACGGCCTTGCTATCTTAAAAAATTATGCAAAAGTAATATTTTCATTATATACAGCACTTGCATTTTTTGTTTTGTTAGTACTTTTTATTGCTTGCAAATATGCAAAAATATCTTTTAGAAATCTTATAAAAGCAATTCAAGAGCCGGCAATTTTAGCCTTTACCACAGCAAGCTCAGAAGCAGCTTTTCCAAAGGCTATTGAAATTATGGAAAAATTCGGAGTTCCTAAAAATATTGTCGGATTTGTAATGCCGACAGGATATACATTTAACCTTGACGGAAGTACCCTTTATTTAGCGATGGCAGTAATATTTTCATCGCAAATTGTCGGAATTCATCTTGATTTAAATCAGCAGATAATTTTAATGCTGGCATTAATGCTTACGAGTAAAGGAGTTGCCGGTGTACCACGAGTTTCTTTAATAGTTCTTGCCGGAACTTTAGCAAGTTTTAATATTCCGATTTTAGGCGTAGCAATACTTTTAGGTATTGACCAAATATTAGATATGGGAAGAACTACGGTTAACCTAATCGGAAACTGCGTTGCAACTGTTGTTATTGCAAGATGGGAAAACACTTTTGATTACAACAAAATGAAATTATTTATAGACGAATCAGATAAAGATAAGCTTGAATGGGATTTTTCAGGCATAAAAAATATTTACGAAAAAGTTACGAATAGAGGAATAGAATGAGCGAACAGACAAAAACCGATTACAAAAACACACTCAATTTGCCACAAACTACTTTAGAAATGAGGGCAAACGCAACTGTAAAAGAACTTCAAACCCAAAAATTTTGGGAAGAAAAAAATATTTATGAAAAGAATATTGAACAACGTGATAAAACAAACAGCTTTGTACTTCATGACGGGCCGCCGTATTTAAGTTCTGAAAAAATTCATGTCGGAACAGCTTTGAATAAAATTTTAAAAGATATTTTAATAAAATATAAATCACAATCCGGTTATTGTGCACCATACGTACCGGGTTATGATGGACACGGACTTCCAATAGAAAATGCCGTGGTAAAAAACATTAAAGGCGGTAGAAGTGCTTTAACACCATTGGAGTTAAGAGAAAAGTGCCGTGAATTTGCCCATAAAAATTTAAAAGGCCAAGAATCTGAATTCAAACGTTTAGGAGTATGGGGAGATTGGGAACATCCATATTTAACTATTAATCCTGATTTTGAAGCAGAACAGGTAAGAGTTTTCGGAGAAATGTATAAAAAAGGATATATAGAAAAAGGCTTAAAGCCTGTATATTGGTGTGCGTCTTGCGAAACTGCTCTTGCAGAAGCAGAAGTTGAATATGCTGATCACACATCAACCTCTATATATGTAAGATTTAAATTTGATGATGAGTCAACGGAAAAAATCAAAAAAATAATTGATACAAAAGGAAAAGATGTATATGCTGTAATTTGGACAACAACACCGTGGACAATTCCATCAAATATGGCAATATCAATGCACCCTAAATTTGAATATACATTTTTTGAATATGGCAAAGATATTTATGTTGCGGCACAAGGTTTACTTGCGAACTTTTTAGCTGACGTAAGCTGGGAAGAAAAGGATATAAACGTAATCGGATCTTGTACCGGTGCAGAATTAGAATTATTAAATACAAAGCACCCGTTATATAACAGAAAATCACCAATAATTTTAGGTGAACACGTAACTTTAGAAGCCGGCACAGGAGCTGTTCACACAGCCCCAGGACATGGTCTTGAGGACTATGAAGTAGGCTTAAAATACGGCATAGAAGTTTATTCACCATTGGATTCAAAAGGCATATGGACAAGTGAAGCAGGTGATTTAGAAGGTATTTCATATGCCAAAGGGAATTCTATTGTAATAGAAAAACTTCAAAATTGTGGTGCATTACTTGCCCAACAAGATATACAACACAGTTATCCGCATTGTTGGAGATGCAAAAATCCTGTTATATACCGAGCAACACCACAATGGTTTGTAAAAGTAGACAAATTCAGACAAGAAACTCTTGATGAAATAAAAAAAGTAAAATGGATACCGGCAAGCGGAGAGGCAAGAATTTCTAATATGGTTGCAAGCCGTTCTGATTGGTGTATTTCCCGCCAAAGAGCCTGGGGCGTTCCAATACCTGTATTCTATTGTAAAGAATGCGGAGAAGTAATTGTTACAGATGAAACTATTGAGAATGTAGCGAAAATCTTTGAAAAAGAAAGTTCAGATGCCTGGGTAAAATACAGTGCGGACGAGCTTTTACCAGCAGAATTCAAATGTCCGAAGTGTGGAAAAACACATTGTTTTACAAAAGAAAATGACATTATGGATGTATGGTTTGATTCAGGCATAACCTGGCGTGCTGTTGTAGAAAAACGTTCTGATGAACTTGGCCACACTCCTGTTGATATGTATCTTGAAGGTTCTGACCAACATAGAGGATGGTTCCAATCATCACTTTTAACATCAGTTGCTACTCAAGGTAAAGCTCCTTATAAATCAGTTCTTACGCACGGTTTTGTATTTGGCGAAGACGGTAGAAAAATGTCAAAATCATTAGGCAATTACATCAGACCTGATGATATAATAAAAACCTATGGAGCCGATATATTAAGGCTTTGGGCAGCCTCTGTCGATTACAGAAATGATACAAAAATCGGTGACAACATAATCAAACAACTTGTTGAAATTTTCAAAAAAACAAGAAACACTGCAAGATTTTTGCTTGGTAATATATTTGATTTTGATCCTGAAAAAGATTACGTTTCGTATGACGAACTTAAGTCACTGGATAAATTTGCACTTTATAAATTAAATCAATTAATAGAACAGGTTACGGAAGCCTTTGAACATTATGAATTTTACAAATATTTCCAAAGCCTGCAAAATTTTGCAGCAGTAGACTTAAGCTCATTCTATCTTGATATTGTAAAAGACAGATTATATACAGCAGGGAAAAAATCTGTATCAAGAAGAGCATGTCAAACAGTTTTGTATGAAATTTCACAGGCATTAGTAAGACTTCTTGTTCCGGTAATGCCCCATCAAGCAGAAGATATATGGCAAAATGTTCCACAAGCACAAAGAGGCGGCTTGGAAAGCATTTTACTTTCAGACTGGCCTGTTGTAAACGAAAAATGGAACAACCCTAAACTTGAAGAAGAATTTACACAAATTTTAAAAGCCCGAGAAGTTGTTACAAGAGCGATTGAACCTTTGAGAGCAGATAAAAAAGTCGGCAGCTCATTAGAGGTTGCTGTTTATATAAAAGCAGCTGATAATACAGTTTTAATGACCAATGAAGATGAACTGGCAAATATATTTATAACATCTCAAGCCTACGTAACGGACGAAAAACCGTCAGAGGTATTGAATGAATATACTGAAGACGATTACACTGTTTGGGTTACGAAGGCAGAAGGCGAAAAATGCGAACGCTGCTGGAAATACAGAAAACTTGATGCAAATGGCATCTGTGAAGAATGCTGTCAGGCAATAGGTTAATAAACAAATAAAATTCCTGAAAAAGTAATCCTGTAGACATTACAGGATTACTTTTTAGTTTTACTCAAATAAAACAGTTCAAAATATATAACTTTATGTAACATTTTGTTAACAAAATAACTATATATTTTAAAGTTCCATAATCAAAATTCCGTAAATATAAATACAAAATATTTAGAAAGGAACGTTTTATGGGAATGGCAGCAGGACAAGCACGTTTGCTAAGTATTACTGCAAGATTAAGTGACAACGAAGCAAACGGTCAAGCACTATCTTATACCAAACAGCGTTTGGCAGATCAAACAGAACAGGTCAACGCTGCGTACAATGCTGCCTTAAGTGCCACTAAATTAACAGTTTTAACAACATTTAACGGTTCTCAAGCTAATTATGTTGACATTTCATACGGGCTTATGACAGGGTTTGAAACTGTTGCCTGCGGGAAACAGTATATCGTTACAAACCAAAAAGGTGAAATTTTAGTCACTAAAGACTATGCAAAAGCATTTGAAGCCGGAAACGGTGATTTTAATATTTTCTTAGCCGAATTAGGTTATACACAGGCCGATTTAACAGTCAATTATCAAAGTTCAGATATTGAGGCAAAAGCCGCAGCTGAACAAAAAATTCACGAAGCCTGGGACGCATATTTTACATCCATTGGTATAACATTTGAAGACGAAGAACATGATGAAGGTAATCCTGAAGTCCAATATGGCTTTAAATTTATTAATTCAAATAATACAATGTTCAATGGTTATGCTACCTATACAATAAACGGACAGAGCAAACCAATTAATTTTGAAGGTGCAACCCGTGAACAACGTGAATTATACGATTATGCTTTAGCTATTACTTCCCAATATTATACTGTGAACGAAGAAGGAGATCCGGTATACACACGTAAAGACTTATCAAGAACTAGTTTACAAACACCGGATAATCTTGATGCAGGATACATAGATTATTTACAAAACATATTCAATAAAATGTCCGAATGCGGTTATTATACTGAGGCGAATGAAAATGATACAATAAAAGACAATACATGGTTTGAAGAACAACTTAAGGAAGGTAAACTATTATTGCAATATTTCTCAGCATCCGATGGAAACTTTGTTTCTACGACTATTAGTGATGATAGTGCTATACAAGAAGTTGAAGACGAAAAAGAAATTGCAAAAGTTGAAGCTCAATACAACCAGGATATAGCCGCTTTAGAAAAGAAAGATCAAAGAATTGATTTAGAATTAAAGAAATTAGATACAGAACATAATGCATTGCAAAATGAATATGATTCAGTAAAAAGTGTTATTGAAAAAAACGTAGAAAAAACCTTTAATATATTTAGTTAAAGATACCTTTAAATTTTCATATTAAGACAAAATTTATTGAGAAAAGCAGCAGTTAATTCAACTGCTGCTTTTCAACTTTAAAGGTTTTCAATACTACTTGCTTACCCCTGATTTTTCGATAATTTCTTTTTCGATATTAGCAGGAACTTGCTCATAGCATTTAAATTCCATTGAGAAAGTACCACGGCCTTGAGTTTTTGAACGGATATCCGTTGCATATCCGAACATTTCAGCCAAAGGAACAATCGCATTAATTTTTTGTATTCCGGTACCTTCAATAATTTCCATACCTTCAACACGTCCACGACGAGATGAAATATCACCTATAATATCGCCTGTATTTTCTTCAGGTACTTCAATTTCAACTTTCATCATAGGTTCAAGAATACAAGGTTTCGCTTTACGGCAGCCTTCTTTAATAGCCATAGATCCGGCGATTTTGAATGCCATTTCAGATGAGTCAACTTCGTGGTAAGAACCATCATAAAGTTCAACCTTAACGTCAATCATCGGGAAGCCGGCTAATATACCGCCTTCAAGGGCTTCTTCCATACCTTTTCTTGCAGGTTCGATATATTCTTTAGGTATAGCACCACCGACAATTTTGTTTTCAAATACAAATCCTGCATTTTCATCAGCCGGTGAAATTTTAATCTTAACGTGACCGTATTGACCTTTACCACCTGATTGACGGATAAATTTAGAATCCTGATCAGCGTTGCCGCGGATAGTTTCACGATATGCAACCTGCGGTTTACCAACATTTGCATCAACCTTAAATTCACGTAACAAACGGTCAACAATAATATCTAAGTGAAGTTCACCCATACCTGAAATAATTGTCTGACCTGTTTCATTATCTGATTTAACTTTGAATGATGGATCTTCTTCTGCAAGTTTTTGAAGAGCGATACCCATTTTATCCTGATCAGCTTTTGTTTTTGGCTCAATAGCAACTGAAATTACAGGTTCAGGGAATACCATTCTTTCAAGGATAATAGGTGATTTTTCATCACATAATGTATCACCTGTTGTAGTATCTTTTAAACCTACAGCTGCACAAATATCGCCGGCATAAACTTCATTTTCTTCAATTCTTTGATCAGCATACATTTGAACAAGTCTTGAAATACGTTCTTTTTTGCCGTTTGTAGCATTAAGAACATAAGAACCTGAAGTTAATTTACCTGAATATATTCTTAAGAATGTTAAGCGGCCTACATAAGGGTCTGTCATAACTTTAAAAGCAAGTGCTGAGAACGGTTCATCATCAGAAGAATGTCTTTCAACTTTTGTACCGTCTTCAAGTTCACCTTCAATAGCTTTAACATCAACCGGTGACGGCATTAATTCAACAATTGAATCCAATAATAATTGAACACCTTTGTTTTTGAAAGCTGTACCGCATGTTACCGGAACGATTTTGTTATCGCAAACGCCTTTTCTTAAGCCTTTTTTCAATTCGTCAATTGAAAGTTCTTCACCTTCAAGATATTTCATCATGACGTCATCATCGCATTCCGCAATGGCTTCAACCAGGGCATCTCTGTATTGTTGAGCTTTTTCAAGCATATCGGCCGGAATATCTTCAACTTTAATATCTGTACCTAAATCATTTGTATAGATATAAGCTTTCATTTCAAACAAATCAATAAGACCTTTGAATTGATCTTCTGCACCGATAGGAAGTCTTATAGGATGAGCATTAGCTCCTAAACGATTTTTAATTTGATCAACTACACGATAGAAGTTAGCACCGGTTCTGTCCATTTTGTTAACAAAAACCATACGAGGAACTTCATATCTGTTAGCTTGTCTCCAAACAGTTTCTGATTGAGATTGAACACCGCCTACTGCACAAAATACAGCAACAACACCATCCAATACACGTAAAGAACGTTCAACTTCAATAGTAAAGTCAACGTGTCCCGGAGTATCAATAACGTTAATTTGATGACCTTTCCAAGATGCTGTTACAGCAGCTGATTGAATAGTAATACCTCTTTCTCGTTCTTGTTCCATAAAGTCTGTAACTGCTGCACCATCGTGAACTTCACCGATTTTGTGAGTTTTACCTGTATAGAACAAAATACGCTCTGTTGTAGTGGTTTTACCGGCATCGATGTGAGCGGCAATACCAATGTTTCTAATTTTCTCTAATGGAATTTTTCTAGCCATTTTGTTTTCCCTTATATTATTGTGTACTTCTGCTATTTAAGCTACATAAAAATTATCTCATAAAAATATTTTTTATCAAGAACAAGTGTATGGCTTACGCAAATTTTGTTTACACAAGAGGGAATTACTCCACGGGATCGCCAATATTATACGGCGTATATTCTATTTTATTATACAAAAGTGCATTATTTAATAATTTCTTATCATAAGGTTCTATTTTTCCTGTGTCTTTTACATCATATCTGTATACGTCCGCACCAAATTGATTCGGTCCTGCAGTATTGTTTATATCCACATAAACATGTGCACAATTATGACTAACCGATTCAACACGATCAATCTCATATCCGTTTTCATCGCGTATTATTGATTCGTATGTATATGGACATTGTGAAACTTGACGTATATTAAAAAGCATTCCGTTTGGTAAATATATTCGTCCCTGAGTAGTAAATCCATCACTTGATGCATACACGCCATCGACTTTATAAGAAGGTTTATTATCCTTCAATGCATATAATACACAGGCGTTTTCTGTATCTCCGTCTTTACATACTTTTGCTGCTCTTATGACAGTTGTCAATTCTGCAGCTACTTCATCCGAAGTTTTGTTCGTATCAAATAAACACAACATATTTTGACAATTATTTTTCACCACATACAACTGTATTGCATTCATCAACTGAGAATGTGCCTGTTTAACTTTTGATACCATTACCTTTTCCTGATAATTCTTTACCAGTGTCGGTATTGTTAATGCTGCGACGACACCAATTATTCCAAGTGTTATTAATACCTCGGCTAAAGTAAAGCCCTTTTCTGAACCATAATTTCTCATATCTGAATTATAGTTTATTTCTACAGCACTGTCAAATCCCGCTCTATGCCTACTTAGAGGAGTCGCCCCCCCCCCGTTTATTGTTTTTTTCATTTTTCCCATGTGCTTTCTCCTTCTTTTTCCAAATAATAACAAATTTTGACAAATTATGCAATTATTTTACAAACCCGAAATTTTGTAATACAATTTAGGAGTATAAAAGTAAAAAGAGGGAAGAAAATGCAAGTATCACTGAACTGGTTGAATGAATTTGTTGATTTATCGGATAAAGAGCCGGAAGAAATAGCACACGAGCTTACAATGAGCGGATTAGAAGTCGAAGCCGTAGAAGAAGTTAAACCAAAATTTACAAATATAAAAACAGTTAAAATAGAAAAAATTGATAATCACCCGAATTCTGACAGGTTACATCTTGTAACAGTAAATACAGGCACAGGGCTTAAAACAGTAGTCTGCGGAGCACAAAATATAAAAGAAGGTCAAATTGTTCCATATGCAAGCGTTGGAAGTCAAGTTTTAGACAGAAAAACAGGCGAAATGTTCACGCTTACACCTGCTGTGATAAGAGGTGTTGAATCACAAGGCATGCTCTGTTCTGCTGATGAACTGGGCGTTGCAGAACGCCATTATCAGGAAGAAGACGGCATTTTAATTCTTAACAGAATTTTTTCTGATGTTCAAATTGGGCTTAATGTTGAAGATGTTTTAGGATTTGAAAAAGATTATGTTTTATCTGTTGCTCCAACTGCAAACAGAGGCGATGAAATGTCAGTTCTAGGTGTTGCAAGAGAGTTAAGTGCTATTTTCAACAAACCACTAAAGTTTAACCCAATTGAATGCACTAAAGATTTATCAACTGATGAATTTAAAGTAGAAATAATTGATAATGACACTTGTAAATATTATTCTTTAGGTATTTTAAAAGATATAAAAATAAAACCGTCACCTGATTGGATGCAAAAACGACTAGTTGCGTCAGGAGTTAGAGCAATAAACAATGTAGTTGATATAACAAATTATGTTATGCTTGAATATGGCACTCCATTCCATGCATTTGATTTGAATAAACTTGACGGATACATATGCATAAGACACGCAAAAGAAGGTGAAAAAATAGTAACACTTGATGGTATAGAGAGGGATTTAACTAAAGACAGCGTGCTTATTGCAGATAAAGAAAAGGGTATATGTATCGCAGGAGTTTTTGGCGGAGAAAACTCAGAAATAGACGATAACACAACAGCAATAGCTCTTGAAGCTGCATATTTTCCGCCTGTCAGCAATAGAAAAAATTCCAAAAGTGTGGGCTACAAAAGCGAAGCATGTTCAAGATTTGAAAGAGGAGTTGATATTGAAGCTGTAAAACCTGCACTAATGCGTGCAATGCAGCTAATGACAGAACTTGCAGACGCTAAAGTAACCGGTGTTGTAGAAACCGGTAAAAACAAACTTGATAATATTGAAATAACTTTACGGTTTAACCAGGTAAAAAGGATATTAGGTTGCTCAATTGACCCGCAAAAATGTATAACCATTTTGGAACACTTAGGATTTAAAAAACTCGGTAGTAACGAAGCTGCTGCCAAATTTTTAGTTCCGTCCTGGAGAGCCTACGATGTAACAAGAGAAATTGATTTAATTGAAGAAATTGCAAGAATTAACGGATATGACAAAATTGCCCCAACATTGCCAAATAAAAACCAAATGCCTGAAATAACTTTGGAAGAAAAAGTTTTGGCTAAATTAAATCATTTAATGCGTGCATGCGGGTTAAACGAAATAATAACAAGTTCTTTAATCGGCAAATCATTACTTGATAAATATTTAGTGCCGTTTTCTCCTGAAAAAGCCGTATATGTCGAAAATCCTGCAAGTGAAGAATATGCTATGCTCAGACAAACCCTTGCTGCAAGCGTTTTGAATGTTATGAAAAGCAATTTTGACAACGGCCAAAAGAATTTTTGGGCTTATGAAATAGGGAAAACATATGAAATTGTGGCACCTGCAGATGAAAAATTCTCAGGAGTAAAAGAGTCAAAAATTCTTGCAGGTGTGATGACCGGTGAAATAGAAAATTCAAAATGGCAGCCTGCAGGAAGTTTAGATTTTTATACCGTAAAAGGTATTTTTGAACAAATATTTAAAGAATTAGGTGTAGAAAGACGTATAAAAATTTCTCACGACCAAACAAAAGATTATATGCACCCTTACAGAACTGCTGAAATTTTACTTTTAGGCAAAAAGCCGGAACCTATAGGATATTTTGGACAAATTCATCCGATTTTACGTGATAAACTAAAACTTAACCAGGATGCGTATATGTTTGAACTTTGTCTTGATAACTTATTTTTAGCAATAAAAGAAACAGTGCCGCGTTTTAAAAAACTTCCGCAATTCCCGGAAGTCCGTCGAGATTTAGCATTTATAATAAATGAAAATATTTCTTTTGATGAAATACAAAAAGTTATTAAAACTGCTGTTCAACAAAATATTTATAAAGGCAGTGAAATATTTGACGTATATCAGGGAGAACACGTGGATAAAGGATATAAAAGTTTAGCATTCCGCATAAAAATGCAAGACGAAAATGCTACATTGACAGATGAAATTATTGAAAAACAAATGCAGTCTGTCAGAGAAAAACTGCAAAAAACCTATGCTGATATAACATTTAGAGAATAAATTATGAAAAAAATACTTATAATATTAATACTTTTATTATCAACAATTATACCTGCCTGTGCAGCAGACATAATGCCTGCGAATACAATTACCACCAGGACTTTAGGAGTATATCAGCTGCCAAAATCTATCACAATATACAAAGAACCAAATGAAACTTCACCAATACTACACAGTATAAAATGGTCTTGTATAGATATTTTTCCTGAAGGAGTAAAGTTTAACGAGCTTTTTACGGTATTTATTCCGGAAAAAGAATACGGCCTTGCTCTTGTAACAGATGAAACTGATGAATGGGTTGAAATAATCTATAACAAATCCGACAATTCAAAAGGCTGGATAAAAAAAGACGATCCGTATAAATTTATGAATTGGATGTACTTTTTAAATACGTACGGAAGAAAATATGGACTTTATATTTTAAAAAATGCACCGGACAGCGTAATAACGTTAAAAAGCGGAGCCCAAGAAGATTCACAATTTATATCAAAAATAAATATGCCTAAAAAAATCAAATTGAACGCACTTCGTGGTAATTGGGTTTTAATAAGCGTTTCCGACTTTGATAGAATACCAAAAACAGGTTACGTCCGCTGGAGGGGTGACGATGGCTCAATATATTTATTCCCTGATATAAAATAATTTACAATCTGCAAAAATTGCTCGACAAGTGATTTTGTTTGATATAGGATAAAAATACATTTACAAAGAAAAAGGAGAATTTATGCAAGTTATATTAAAAAAAGATGTTCAAAACCTCGGAGAAGCAGGCGACATCGTAAATGTTAAAGACGGATATGCAAGAAATTTCTTGTTACCGCAAGCCGTTGCAGAAATCGCAACAGAAGGAGCTCTTCAAAATCGTGAAAAGAATTTAGCAAGAATTAAAGCTAAACAAGAAAAATTACACGCTGAAGCACTTGCTAAAGCTGAACAAATTGAAAAATTTGGAAAACTTGAATTATCTGCTAAAGCCGGTGAATCAGGTAAATTATTCGGTACTATTACCACTAAAAAATTAACTGAAGAACTTAAAGAAAAAGCCGGTATTGAAGTTGATAGAAAAAATGTTTCTCTTAACGCACCTATAAATAAAATAGGTGAATACAAAATGCTTATTAAATTAACTTCTAAAGTTAAATGCGAATTAGATATCATTGTTACAGCCTCTGAAGTTGTAAAAGAATCTATTGAAGAAGAAGAAGAAGAAACAACATCTGAAGAATAAACTTTAAGGGGAAATTAATGGAATGTTTGGCAATAGGCTCATTACCGTATGACAACCCCGAACAGGCCTTACAAATTGTCCAAAAATATTTCCATAAAATCCCATTTTGGCCACAATTGGCAAAAGTTAGTAAAAATGAAGACATGACTTTTCAATTTTTGGAAGGAATGCCTTCATTTTTTATATCAGATGATGATTTTTTTTGTTTTGATACTGAAAATGAACAATTTTTTGAAGATTTAGAAACTTTTTTAGCAGATTACGAAGAAATAATAGCCAACAATAATGAACAACTACTTGAAAAATATGCAATTAGTGAGGATTTTTCATCAACATTTCAGCCTTTTTTAAAGCTAATCAGTCAAAATAAATGTAAATACGCAAAAGGACAGATAATCGGAGCCTTTACATTATCCACATCGTTAACAGATAAAATGGGTCGCTGTGCTATATATGACAGTACTTTACGTGAAATCATAGTAAAAACACTTAGTTTAAAAGCATTATGGCAAGTCAAAAAAATAAAAAAGACCGGTGCTACTCCAATAATATTCATTGATGAGCCTTCCCTTTCACAGCTTGGAACATCTGCTTATATAACTATTACCACAGATGATGCAATAGATATGATTCGGGAAATATCAGATATTATAAAAAATAATGGCGGTATATCGGCTATACATTGTTGCGGTAAATGTGACTGGAATGTTCCTATTAATGCAAATGTAAATATTTTAAGTTTAGATGCGTATAACTATGCTCAAAATTTAAGCATCTATCATAAAAATATAAAACAATTTCTTGAAAATAACGGTAAAATTGCCTGGGGCATAGTTCCGACATTAAATCGAAAAGCACTGGAAAAAGCTGATATAGAAAGTTTAATAATTAAATTCAAAAAAGCTGTTAATTATTTGACTAAAAAAGGAATTAATGAGAAACTTATTATAGATAATTCAATAATAACGCCGTCCTGCGGAGCCGGAGCGTTATCTGAAGAATTAGCAGAAAAAGCAATGATGTTGACATATGAATTAGCGGGGTACAATGACTATTAAACTTGCAATTACCGGTAAAAGCGGGAGCGGAAAAACAACAATTACTAAAGCTTTTTTAAGCATTTTAAAGGAAATGTTTCCTGAAAAATCCATACTTTTATTTGATAATGATTTGACAAGTGAACTTGGACACAGTTTTGGATTAGACATAAGAAACACAATTTACGGAATAAGAAGTGGAAAACACGAATATAAAACCGGAATTCCTGAAAACATGTCAAAACAAGAATTTATTGAATGGGCAATGGAAGATATCGTTGTTTCACTTGATGAAAACATTGATATAATAGTATCCTGGCTAGTCGGGTCAAAAGATTGCAGATGCCCGATTACAGGACAAATTAATGATGCTGTTTTAAAACTTATAAACCGATATGACATAGTAATATTTGATTGTGAATTCGACTTAAAATACCTAAATCAGCTTATAGATGTTGATATTGACACAACAATTATTGTTGCCAATCCCAGCGAAGACTCTGCACACCTTGCCAAAAGGATTGAAGAATTTAGTGCTAAATATGCCGCAGGAGGACAATTAGGTGTTGTTATAAATAAAGTTCAAAATGATAACTTATCCAGCGTTTACGAACTCTTAAAAAAATATGATTTAGACGTGCTCGGTGTTATTCCTTTTGATGATAATATTAATCCTGTTGATAAAAATTCCGGTATAGTTCAAGACGCAATAAAACAATTTTATTTTAGACTTAACTTGCCCCAAATTAAAATTTAAGACTTTTTATGTTATACTTTATATGTAATGACAACAATTCTTGATGGGAAAAAATTAAGAGATAAAATTCTTGCAGAATTAAAATCAAAATTAGACAAACTTGAAAAAAAACCAACTCTTGTCGTCATTTTGGTAGGTAATAATCCTGCAAGCAGAATCTATGTTGAAAACAAAAAGAAAACAGCAGACAAAATCGGTATAAATTCTATAATTATAAAATACCCTGAAAAAATAACCGAAAAAGAACTTTTAGATAAAATACATGAACTAAATAAAGATGATAATATAAATGCTATTCTAGTACAGTTACCATTACCTAAGCATATTTCAAAAGAAAATATAATGAATACTATTGATCCGAGAAAAGACGTTGACGGATTTACACCGTATAATATTGGCAAATTATTTTCAGGAGAAAAACCTTTTTGTTACCCATGTACCCCAAAAGGAATATTATTACTACTTGACGAATATAATATTGAACTTGAAGGTAAACACGCTGTAATTATCGGACGCTCAAATATTGTAGGTAAACCTTTAATCCAATTTCTTCTTAACAGAAATGCAACAGTTACTATTTGTCACAGTCATACAAAAAATCTTTCTGATATAACAAAAACTGCAGACATCCTTATTTCTGCAGTAGGGGAAAAAATTATAGAAGAAAACATGTTAAAACCTAACTGTATTGTAGTAGACGTTGGAATTTTCAAAGATGCAACAGGTAAAACACGTGGAGATGTTGACTTTGAAAATGTTTCCAAAATTGCCTCTTACATATCACCGGTACCCGGTGGTGTTGGACCAATGACCATTGCATCATTGATGCTCAACACCTTTGAACTTTTTGAATTAAAGAATTCTAATCATTAACTACCGATAAGGTTAAGACCACAGCTGTTTTTAATATTGTTGTTAACCATTGTCTTCAAACTTGAAATTTCATTATCCAACAATTGTATCTGTGTGTCTAAAGAATCCTGCTCAGTTTCTAAAGATTCTTCCATTCTCTGCATTTCTTGATAATCAGGATCGTCATCCATGTTCCAATCTTCTTCGTCGTCCATAGCATTTGCATATGCAGACATTTGTCTTGAAACAGAATTGGCCTCACTCATTACAATTGTCTGTTCGTACTGAAGCTGATTTCTCTGTAATGTAAATAAACTTTTTTGTGCATCTACCGCTAAGAATGACATATTAGCTCTCCTTATGTTCGTGTACTCTCTCTTACTTATATAAAATATTTTTATTTTATCCAATTTCAGCATTTACATTTTTTGTAACATTTCTTTACACTACACATAAGGATTAAAAAAGCCGGTAATAAAACCGGCTTGAAAATTAACGTTTTGAGAATTGGAAGCGTTTCCTTGCACGTTTGCGACCGTATTTTTTACGTTCTTTAACACGTGGGTCACGTGTTAACAAACCTTCAAGTCTTAATACGTTTCTATATTCTTCATTAGATTTTACCAGTGCTCTAGCAATACCGTGTCTTATTGCACCACATTGTGCAACAACACCGCCACCTACAGCTTTAACTCTTACATCATATTTATCCTGATTATCAGTTAAAACCAATGGTCTATATACTAACATTTCAACAGCAGGTCTGTTTCCGATATAATCCGTTAATTTTTTACCGTTAACAAAAATTCTGCCTTTACCTT
This sequence comes from Candidatus Gastranaerophilales bacterium, assembly GCA_944323365.1. Taxonomy (GTDB): domain Bacteria; phylum Cyanobacteriota; class Vampirovibrionia; order Gastranaerophilales; family Gastranaerophilaceae; genus SIG32. Next base: position 14,664 of record CALUSG010000009.1, on the reverse strand, counting down.
TAACCAATTTTACAACTGCGATAGAGGTTTTTCTACGTCCAGTAGCCATAATTTCTTTATCAGCCATTATTTACCCTCCTTTTCAAGTACAATTGGTTTTTGTGCAGCATGCGGATGTTCAGGTCCGTTGTATACTTTCAATTTTGTAAATTGAGTATCACCCAAAGTATTATGTTGAAGCATACCTTTTACTGCTTTTTCAATTAATTTTCTAGCGTCTTTTTCACGTACTTCTTTTACGCTAGCTGCTTTTAACCCACCCGGATAACCGGTATGGTGATAATAAATCTTATCAGTTTCTTTCTTACCTGAAACAACAACCTTATCAGCGTTGATTACGATAACAAAATCTCCTGTATCAACGTTAGGAGTGTATTCAGGTTTATTTTTACCTCTCAAAATGTTTGCAACTCTAGTAGCTAATCTGCCAAGGATTTCACCTTCAGCATCAATTAGATACCATTTGCGTTCAACTTCTAGAGGTTTTGCTGAATATGTTTTCATGCTTATTCTCCATTTTTTACCACACTTCGAAGGATTTTACTTTCAAGTGAGGTCTTAATATGTTACTTCTACTAGTGTCAGCCCGTATGGACTAACATTTTGACCTGCCTTTCGGCGATCTTTTGCCTCAAGAACATTTTTCATATGTTCAGGCTGCAAATTATGCCCTTCTATTTCTAAAAGGGTACCGACAATAGCTCTTACCATATTATACAAAAACCTGTTTCCTATAATATCAATAATTACTTTGTCGCCGGCTTTTGAAACTTTCGCTTCATATATAAAACAAACTTTGCTCGGGTTCAGCGTTCCGGAACTTTTGAAACTTGAAAAATCATGTTCACCCTTAATATAATCTAATGCTTTTTGCATCCTTATTATATCTGTATCATACTTAACTCTTAACAAATCACCATCAAAAGCGTTTTTGCATTTACGGTTAACGAATTCATAAACATAATGACGTTTCTTTGCCGATTTTTGAGCATGAAATTGTGAATCGACTTCTTTCAAGTCACTGACAGATATATCACAAGGTAGTATCTCATTTAAAGAATAGATAAACTTTGAAGCAACAATAGGCTTATCATAATCAAAATGAACAACTTGTCCCTTAGAATTCACGCCTCTGTCAGTCCGTCCGGAGAAGATTGTTTTAACCCGCCGGTTAATGGTATTACCATATATCAATGTACTAAGTGCTTTTTCAAGTTCTCCTTGTATTGTCGGTAAATTACTTCCCGCTTGAAGCTGACTTCCGGCATAATTTTTACCGATATATTGAACCTGAAAGGCATAACGCATAAGTTATACCAACTGGATTAATGCCATTTCAGAGGCATCACCACGTCTTGGAGGTAAGCGGTAAATTCTTGTATATCCGCCTTCACGGTTAGAATATTTTTTACCGATTACTACAAACAGTTTTCTCAAAACTGTTTCTGCTGCCAATTTTTTATCAGCCTGAGGGGCATCAAAAACTTCACCTGTTGCCAAATCCATATATTTTCCTGTTTCTTTATCGAAAATATATTTAGCTGCTTGACGACGGCTGTTTAAGTCACCCTTTTTAGCAAATGTGATAATCTCTTCTGCATATGGTCTTAAAGCTTTTGCTCTTGCCATAGTTGTTTTGATTTCACCATGCATAAAAAGTTCAGTCGCTAATGATCGCAACAAGGCATCTCTTTGGTCTTGTGCTTTTGACAGCGTATGTTTTTTTGTTTGGTGTCTCATTTTTATTTTCCTTTTTATTGCTTATTTCTCTATATTTGAGAGGTAAAATTATTACCTACCCAATTTCTTCTTCAATTTCAGGGCTTGGAGCTAATTCCAATCCAAAATGGTGAAGTCTTTCGATAACTTCATCAGAAGATTTTTTGCCGAAATTTTTGATATTCAACAAATCATGTTCTGATTTCTTTAATAATTCAGCCATTGAATTGATACTTGCACGTTTCAAGCAATTATATGCTCTGACTGACAATTCCAATTCTTCTATAGTCATTGATGGAACATTAGAATCTTCTTCTGCTGTTTCTTCAATAGCTGCTGCCGGTTGAATTACAGGTTGTCCTGTTATTGAGGCAATTTGCATAAAGTGTTCAATCAATAGATTTGAAGCCTGACTTAATGCTGCTGTAACATCAATTGACCCATTTGACCATATTTCTAAAGTCAATTTGTCAAAATCAATCATATCACCAACACGTGTATTTTCTACATTATAGCTTACACGTTTAATCGGCATAAATGTTGCATCAATTGGCAATACATCTATTGATAATCCTTTTGAATCTCTAGGAACATCATTTGCAACATAACCTTTACCTGTTTCTACAATAATATCAGCATGGAAAGATCCGCCGTCTGCAACTGTACATATTAACCAATCAGGATTAACTACCTTTACTCCGGCAGGTAATTTAATATCACTTGCTAGAACAGGTCCAGGGCTGTCTACATCTATTCTTAAGTGTTGAGCATCTTTAGAATCAGTCTTTACAACCAAACCTTTGAGGTTTAACATTACATCAATAACATCTTCCAATACACCAGGAATTGCTGTATATTCGTGAGTAATACCTTCAATTCTTGCTGACGTTACTGCTGTGCCTTCAAGACTTGATAACAATACACGTCTTAAGGAATTACCGATTGTTGTACCAAAACCTCTTTCTAACGGCTCTATAACAAATTTTCCATATTGTGATCCGTCAGAACTTGTTGTTGTATTAACACATTTAATTTTTAATTCCATTTGTTTTCTCCTATTACGTATTACTTAGGACTCATAAAGTCCTGCTCACCTTACTTTGAATAATATTCAATTACAAGATGTTCTTTGATTTCAGGATCTAATTCTTCTCTTTCAGGAATTCTATCAAAAGTTACCTTAAGAGCGTCTTTGTCAATTGTCATCCAGGCAGGTGCACATGCCATATCAATCATTTCAATAACATTTTTTAAATATTGTGCACTTCTTGCCTTTACTGTAATTACATCGCCAGGTTTTACCAAATAAGACGGAATATCTACTTTTTTACCATTTACTAAAACATGTCCATGGTTTACTATTTGTCTTGTTTGTTTACGTGTAATACCAAAGCCTGCTCTGAATAAAATGTTATCTAATCTTGATTCCAAAAGCTGTAAAAGTATTGTACCGGTTACACCTTTTCTTCTTGCAGCTTCTGCGTAATATTTTGCAAATTGTTTTTCACTTACCAAATATGTAAGTCTTATTTTTTGTTTTTCATTTAAGTGAATTGCGTATTCAGAAAGTTTTTTTCTGACTGCACCGTGCTGACCTGAAGCACTTTGTCTCATAGATGAAGTTAATTTTCTATTAGACAAATCTTTTACACCGTAGTTACGGAATAATTTATTTGTAGGTCCAGTATATCTTGCCATTTTTTCTCCTTTACTTTTACGGGGCGTCTATGGTTTGCTTGTTGGCTTTAAGCAAGCCCCCGTTTACTACAATTTTAACGTATTATACACGTCTTTTCTTAGGTGGTCTGCAACCATTGTGCGGAATTGGAGTTACATCCTTAATTAATGTAATTTCTAATCCTGCTGCTTGAATTGCTCTTATAGCTGTTTCACGACCTGAACCAGGCCCTTTAATGTAAACTTCAACTTTTTTCATGCCTTGATCTATTGATTTTTTTGCAACTAATTCGGCTGCTGATTGTGCTGCAAAAGGAGTACCTTTCCTTGCACCTTTAAATCCTGTAGCTCCAGCAGTTGCCCAGGCAATAGCATTCCCTTGGGTATCAGTAGAAGTTACAATTGTATTGTTAAAGGTTGATTGTATGTGTACAACACCTTGCAATACGTTTTTCTTTTCTTTTTTCTTTGTTTTTACTGGTCTTGCCATTTTAGTTATCCTTTACTTTTTATCTTTCTATTAGGTTACTAAGTTATAACGCTATTTCTTTTTAGCAACTGCACCGTTTTTCTTTCCACGGCGAGTTCTTGCATTTGTTTTTGTTCTTTGTCCTCTTGCTGGAAGATTACGTTTATGACGCAAACCTCTATATGATCCGATTTCTTGAAGACGTTTAATGTGCATTGTTACTTCACGTCTTAAGTCACCTTCTATATGGTAGTTTGCTAATTCATTACGAAGATTTTTAATATCTTCTTCTGTTAAATCATCTGTTCTTAAATCAGGTGATATTTTTGTAGCTTCTAAAATTTTTGCACTTCTTGTTGGTCCTATACCGTATATATAGGTTAGTGCTACTATCATTCTTTTGTTACGAGGTAAATCTACCCCTGCTAGTCTTGCCATTTATTTTTCTCCTTTTCTTGGCTTTTGGTGAGGCTCGAATTCTGCTTATTCCTCTTGGAATAGTTTGCCATACACCCTGTTGTTAGATTTTTTTGGGTAAGAGGCTTAAATACTTCCTCTCCACCTGCTGATACCCGCAGGTTCGGTGTAGGTAATAACGGATTTTTTTACTTACGTTATCCGTAAACTTGCCAAATCCGTACTAACCTTGTCTTTGTTTGTGTTTTGGGTTTTCACAAATTACGGCAATTCTGCCTTTTCTTTTAATACATTTGCATTTATCGCAAATCTTTTTTACTGATGATCTTACTTTCATTGTGCTTTCCTTATATTTATTTTATATTCGTGAGATTTTATTTTAAGCGGAATGTAATTCTTCCACGGGATAAGTCATAAGGGGTCATTTCCACTTTAACTTTGTCACCAGGCAAAATTCTTATGAAATTTTTTCTGATTTTACCTGATATATGTGCCAATATTTCATGGTCATTTTCCAGTTTGACCCTGAACATCGCATTCGGCATAGCTTCTAAAATTGTTCCTTCTAATTCTATTACGTCTTTTGACATGTTTTCCTCTTTTTTTGGGGACAAAAATCCCTTTATACAAAATTATATTTGCAAAATATTTGATTGCAAGTCATACACTTATTTTTCATGATATTTTTTATTAAAATATTTGTGATTGTTTTTTTAATTAAGGCACAGTTACAATAAAATTAACTAATCCAAAAAGTCGGTTATCGTTTAGATTCCCGACTTTTTGTAAATTTTTCTTAATATTTTTAATTATTATATGTTTAGATAAACAATTTATTTCCAAGGATAATCATCTTTAAAAGTCATACCGTCCATAACGAACAGCAGCGTGCAACCGTGACGATAATATAGGTCATCATCATCGCCTTTATCTAATTTACATGCAACGGTTTCATTTTTACCTTCGATATTAACGGTCGTACCATTTAAAATATCTTCTCTTGAAATGCCTAATCCTGCTGCAAATGGCTGAAATCCGTCATCACGCAATTCAAAATAATGAGCATCCATACCTAAAGAGTTTGGGCCTTCGGCACCATTACCATCTATAACAATTGAGCCTAAATCTCCGGCTCTTGCTTGACGTTGTGCACTGCTTACGAAAGAAACAGTTGAGCCATTACTTAAAGCATATGATACACCATAAAGACTAACCCCATACCCGCATTTTTCCGTATTAGATGCATTATTACCTGATCCACAATAAGATGCACCTTTTAGATAAGGCAAAATATATTTTTCAAAAAATGGTTGTGAATTCAATGAAGTGTCCCAATATTCAATTTTACTGTTATCAATTTCTGACATTTCAGCAGCTTGGGCTAATGTTGAGTATGTTTGCCCTACACGTGCTTCTATAATATTTTTTTGGTTGTCGAATATCAATGTTGGCATTACAATTGCTGCGACTATACCAATTATTCCTAATGTTATTAAAACTTCTGCTAAAGTAAAACCTAAAACTCTCTTCATATATACCTCCAATTTAAAGTATATAAAATTTCATTTGTCTTGGCAAGCTTAAATACATTACAAAATGTTAAGATTTTGAAAAATTATGAAAAAGTACGGGAATAAAATACTTAAAGTATATAGGGAGTATAATATGGCAGATAGAATAAACAGCATAGAAGATTTAGAGCAAATGAAAGCTGCAGCGGCTTCACAAGGCACAACTATACCTAATTACAATGAATGGAGCCAAATTTTATCTGATTTGGAAGAAGCAGGTGTAAAATCAACCGGTTCTTATTCAACAGACAAAGCATTGCATGCTGAAATAGAACGTCAAATTACTCAATATATTGAAGAAAATAAAATTCAAGAAACACAAAAGCAGCAGCAAACTCAAGATGAACAACCCAGAAAAAATACTGAAACCGATAATGAACAGGCACTGAAAGCAACTGTTGCAAACGGTACCAGTTCAACTATTATGGCTGACTATATGAAATATTATCATATGCTAATGTAATACTTTAACTCTTGTAAACGGCCAAAATAAAAATACTGCTTTACCGACAAATCTATCTTTTGGCAAAGTACCCCAATATCTGCTGTCTTGTGAATTGCCACGATTATCACCCATCATAAAGTATTCACCTTCGGGTATTGTAAAAGGTCCGCAATACATTGCTTCTGTACAGATAGAATAATCGTACACACTTCTTACGTACGGTTCATCTAATGGTTTATCATTTATATATACTGTTCCTTTGCCTTCTTTATCGATTTTAACTTCGAATTTATCTCCGGGCATACCTATTACACGTTTTATATATGCCACATCACTACAGAAAAATCCGGTTAATCTGGAAAATAATTTCCACGGTGTATTTCTTAACTCTGTAGATGGCGGATAAAATACCATTATATCACCCCGTTCAGGAGTTTTATAAAATCTCGAAAATCTTTCAACGAAAATTCTATCCCCTTCTACCAAGGTTGGTTTCATTGACCCTGATGGTATCCAGCGTATTTCACCTAAGAAAAATCTTATTATAATTACCATTACTACAACAAAAACAACCGTATCAATTGTTTCTTTGATTGCAGGTTTATTTTTTTCGTACCAGGTTATCATTCGGTCTTTAAACATCTTCAATTAACTCCAAAAGCTCCAATAATGCAGCTTTATATATGCTATCCGATAAATTATTAATGCATAATCTTGCACAATTAATATAATTATTTAATAAATCCTTTGTTTTTTCAATTCCCTCATCCATATTGTCCGATAATATTACGGGGGCATTGTAAATACCTTCATCAATATCTTCTGTGCCTGACAATATATTTGTTAAATCATCTTTTATTTGAAATGCTATTCCAAAATTTTCCGCAAATTCAACACCCAAATCCACATCTGTTTCTCCTGCAAGAAAAATCGCTGATTTCATTGCACTTACAAATAAAGATGCCGTTTTTAATGCTGATTTTTCAATATATTCTTCTATTTTTATCTTTTTAAACCGATTAAAATACTGTTTTGCCTCACCTTTACACATACTTTTTAGAGTACTTGAAAAAATTTCTATTATTTGCATAGAATTTATTTTCACGAATTTATCAAGGGCACACCCCAATAAATAATCTCCTGCAATAACGGCAAGTTTATTATCAAATTTTTCATTTAAACTTTTTCTTTGACGACGCATTTTACTTTCATCAATTACATCATCATGAATTAAAGAAGCATTATGGATAAGTTCCACAGCGGCCAAAAGCTCATAATGTTCGGGCAAAAGATAGAGCTTTGCTGCACGCATATATAATATTGTTATTATTGATCGAATGCGTTTTGACGGTGAATGTAAAAATTCTTCCAATTCATCATCAAGCTGTACATTCAATTCTTTTTGTATCACAATATTTTTATTTACTCTCTCTAAATCAGCTTTTATGACATTGCAAATTTGTTTATATTTTTTATCCATACAATGATATTATCAAAAACAGATAATTTATCAAATCAGCCGACTAATGATATTTATTACAAAAAAAAACGACTTTGGAAAAGTCGTTGAAAATCAATAGGAAAAAGGAAAAGGGAAAGGAAAATCTTTTTATCCAAAGGTTTTGAATGAACTTTCTGTATTTTTTTCAATAACCTTTTGTACTGCATCCATTTCATTGGATATAGCATCTTGCTCGGTATCCAACTGCTTCAATCTTAATTCAAGGTTCTTATCTTGAGCCTGAATTATTTCAATTTTAGCGTTAATTTCTTGTATTGTTTGATCATATTGATATTTATCATATTCATATTGATTCATTGCATCATCATAAGCATCCTGATCAGTTACAGTTGATGTAGTTAATGAATATGTAACTCCGGGGCCTCCGTCTTCAGATGGAATTGTTATTGAAATATATCTGCCTGTTGAATCTTTTTCAATATGACAATCTTTTATACCTTTAATTTCAGTAGTTTTTGTAGATGTACCTATTGTGTAACAATTTATTGATGACTGTATATCGCCATTTTGATTTGTTACACCATTTTCTAAATCTTCCAATTTGTAGAAATATGGTGTCCAAGTTCCGGTTGCAGAATTTTCAACATATCTGACTTGCCAGCCTGAACTTATAAGTACTCCTTCAGCTCCTCCAATACCTGGACGGTAATTATAGTCATCGCCACCGTATTTTTCATGCAACATATGAGCATATTGCTCTTCTTCTTTTATCAAAGCTTCAATCTGTTCTTCAGTTAAAGTTGATAAATATGGGTCATTTTCTATCACATCTTCACTTGGCATTACACCTAACTCTCTTAAAGTTACGGATCCTACCATGTAATCATTGCCATTTTTAGTAACGACACTTGTGCCTGCTGCCACAGGAGAAAAATCATCTTCGTATGATGATAAATAACTTAAAGTATATTTACCATCTGCCTGTGCTATCAATGCTGTTACTGTATTTGTTAAAGCACCATCATTAAATGTATAAACAGTTTTTGTATAACTGTCAACAGAAGGAGGAGTTGGCACAGACATACCGAGCAAATCATTATAATAATTTGCTGATTGGTTTGCCAATGTTGTACGTTGCTGGTTTATCTGTTGACCTTCGTATTCAACATTGGTTTTTCTGGCCGTCAGACCTAAAAATCTAGCTTGTGACGCCGCCATTCCCATCTTGCCAACTTCCTTTCTGTAAGTTATTTACACATGTCATGTCGGTAATTTTAATGTTATTCTTTAATTTTTCAAGAAATAATGTTACGAAATCGTAACATTTAATTCCTAAATCTATCGTTTAAATAACTCAGTATTGCTCCGCCGATTTCCTCATTTGGATCAAAAAAGGCTTCTGAAGGAGGATTTATGGAATTTTGTATTAACATTTTAACTAAAGGGCCAAAGGCATCAGGAATTTGCAATTTCCTATAAATCCCGGCTAAAAATGTTTGAATATTTGGAGATTTGGTATTGTTAAACTTTGATAACACAGGGTACAATTTATCAATATTTTTTGTACCATTGTCAATCATTCGATCAAGAATATAAAGTGTTTCGGTCACATGTTTTTCATCGTCTGTTGTTTTTAAGACTCGTTGCATATATGGCAGTGAATATTTGTCCATTTTTACAAATAAATTAACTTTTCTTTTGTCAACTACACAGTAATTTCTATTTTTATCCGGCAATTGAAATGCCACAGGTTGAACAACCATTTATCCTCCTTATGAGTAAACAAACGGAGCTCCGTTTTTAATCTCAAATAAAATATTTTCAGCCATTACTTTTAATTCTTTTTTTGATTTTCCCGCATCGACCTGACGGTAAAACTCTTCGACTAATGGTTGTATTGCCGCATCTTTTTTAGACTTAAAATTCCTTAATTCAGTCGATACAAGCCGTCTTTGTAAATCTAATTCTGTATCCGCATTAACCTTTTTAACCTGAACTTCTTTTACGGCTTCACCCAATAATTTACCTCCATAACCTATCGCTGTTAATCCGGTTATGCCAAAAAACAACTGTTTGAACTGAGGATTTTTTGTATCTAACAACCAGTTATAGAAAAACGCTCTATAATCATCTACATGTGAATAAAATGAAGGTTTTGGAGTGCCGTCGCCTCCCATTGCTTCGTTTACTTTCGTCGTTGAGGTTTGTATCTCCCGGTTAACATCTTTCATAAATTTATTTACTTCTTTTGTTTCCCATTTCAAACCGTTTAATAATTCCTCAATATCCTGAGGCTTTGCATCCACAACTTTTAACAAATGTCTTAGTTTTAGCTTGTCTTCTTCCATCGTATTCTTATTAGAATTAGATACAATATCTGTTATTATTGCTTTAGTATCTTTTATATACTTATCAATATGTAATTTACCTTTGTTTAAATTTCTCATAGAAACATACGCTAAACCGACGATTGAAGCTGCTGTTCCAAGTCCAAGCATAAAATATCCTGCCATATTTTTACGTTCTTTTTTATCAGGAGTTTTAGAAGTAAATGTCAAAGAATTAACTTTGCCAAAATCGGGTAATGATGCTTTTTTGTAAGGAGATAAATATTTATTAAATTCAACAGCATATTTAGCAAGCATACTCCTTACAATCTGCATTTTACCTGAAAATGACTGTGTTTCCACTTCTATTAAATTTTCTTGAAGCTTCTTTTGGATATCTGCTTCACGTTTTTTTACCCAAACATCTTTAAATCCGTCAAAAAATGTTTTGCCCATAAATGCCATAACGGATAAAGTCAAGACACCCGTGCCTGCGAGAATTGTTTTTTGATTTGGGGATTGAATCATCTGATATAAAGCTTGATGAGTTTCTTCGTTAAGTGCAACGTTTCTAGTAGTTGCCGGCAATTTTTTATATTCAGGTATTTTTAAATTTATTTTTGCATTGCGTTTTACAAATGCTGTCAGCAAAGTTAACGCACCCATTACACCTAAAACTATACCGCTTATCGGCAAAAGTTTTTTATCCGTATCATATTTATCTTCAGTCAATTTTTGCGGCATTTTTGTGTTGTCTGAAATTATCAATGTATCATAAATATCATTCAAACATTTGTTATTGTAAAAACTGTTGACAATAACACCCTCTTGCGTATAAGCATTTGTTATTTGCTGCTGCGGTGTTAAATTTCTATTTCTAATCCTTGTTTCACTATCATTAAATTGAGTTACTTTCATCTTTCTCACCATTCTTTAATTTTTTATATAGTTTATGTATAAATGTTTTTAATTCAAAGGTACGCTTTGCCTCGTCTACTTTTTTATCTTCGCTGTCAATATCCGTTGGCTCAAAAATACCAAACAAAGACTTTATTTTCTTTTTAATATCTTTAAATGTTTCAGATATTTTTTTAGCGATTGCAGCTTTTATTTCACCATACACTGCCGTTAATTTATCTGAAATATCAGCTAATTTTTGTGACAAATTTTGTACAAAATTTGTCACTGCATTTGGTAAATTTTTTAAAATATTTAGACCGTTAGCAATAATATTATTCATAACAAAAGCTAACGGTTTTGCTATAATTGCCGGCATAGAACTTTGTATCAGAGTTGCAAATTGTGCGGCTTTTTGTGCAGCATTAGCCATTGTATTTTGGAATTTTGCCAAAGCTTGAATATGTGCCTGAAAATCAGCTTCTTTTGCTTGTTGTGCAGCCTTTTGTGCTCTTAAAAATGCCCCTATGGCAGCACATTCGTTCCAGCTCATCTCGCCGGGTTTTGCTGAAAAATCAGCTTTTTTAGCTCCGCCACCTCCTGACATCCCGTTACATATAGGGCATGCCCCCAAAGGAAGTCCATGCGGACAGGTTCCTACTCTTGTCTTTTGTAATGTCGCTAAATGCATTAAAAAATCCTCTTTGTTAGAGGACACTTAAGAAAATAACTCCCAATCAGCACGTGGAAATGTTATTTCTTTGAGTGTTCCGGCTTTTACGGCTGCGGCTACAGCTGAAGATATCCACTTCATTTCCTCTTTAAAAAAATTTTAAAATAATCCAAAATTCATGTCAAACATTTATTTTTGTTTGTTAACATTACGATATCCTATACCCGCTCTAAATCCTGATATAAAATACATTACAGGCAGCATTGGCTCTATCCATTTAACTCCTGATAATACACCGGCTGTAGCTATATCGTCACTATGCAATGCAATATCCAAAGGTTCAGGCTTACGTTCAGAATATATACCTCTTTGCTTTTTTTGACCAAACAATGGATTAATTATCTTTTTGCTCAAAAAATTAGCTATATAACTGCCGCCTATAATACCTGTTGCCGTAATCCCCGATAAAATAGTTACAAGCTTTTTAGCAGGTGTTAAGGGTTTTATAACTCCATGTTTTACAAGCTTTTCCGCCCCGAATAAAGCTGCTCCTGCTCCTACATTACATAAAAATATATTTGCAAAATACTGATAAAATCCCTCTTTCACTTTATTCGCTGATTTTTTTAAAGAAGATGTGCCTGTAACTGCGTCAGCCATTATCCCGCCTGCTACACCACTTACAACCGGAACTGCACCCAAAACAGACAACCTTTTTATCTCTGAAAAAATCTCTGAGGACGTTAAATTTTTATTCTCTGAAAACAATGTCTTAAATAAAACGGTTCTGTCTGAATCGTCTTTCAACTTTCCAAACAAAACCGAAATTTCGTCCAAGGAAAGGTGGTTAGCCTTAGACTTATTAAGTATAGACAGTAAAAAGTTATCCGTTATATTCTTTTTCTTTATATATTTTGTAACTTCATCCGTTTGCTTTTTTATTATTTCAGTTACCGGTGTCGTTTCTATTAACTTCCATTTCTTAACACTAAACAATGTCGCTGAAACAATTGATGCCCCTATTATTGTATTCTTTAAAAACTTATGCTTTTTATCCTTATGTTTTATTCCATCATATATCGCTATACCCGCTGCCGAGCCAATAAGTAATTTCGGCATCTGCTGATTTAATTTATTAACTATTAGCGGCTGATCTATGTATTTAGCCAGTGTATTGATTTTCATTTCAATCCTTTTTGTTAGATTAAACTAACTTATTTGTTAGACATGTCTAACTTTATCAGAAAAAAATATAAAGTCAATAGTCGAAATTAGTATTAGAGATAAACTTTTCAATTTTAGACAAATTTTCGTCAGATATAAGGTGTTCTACGGAACAAGCGATTTGCGAGGCGTTATCTAATTTCAGGATTTCATTAAATAATTTATTAAGGACGATATGTTTTTTATAGATTTTTTTAGAGAGTTTTAGGCCTTCTTCGGTAAGTGTAACTGATGAATAAGGTTCATAGTTAATAAGTTTTTTCTCGGCAAGACTAATTAAAGCAGAAGTAACGGAGGCCTTTTTAACGTTTAAGGATTGGGATATGGCCGTGACCTTAGCACATCCGTTTTTTATCACTTGAACATAAATTTCTTCTAAGTAATCTTCCTGACTGCGAGATAATTTATCCATATAAAAATTATAGTATAAATTCTACTGTCTTGCAAAATTTCATAAAAAAAAGTAAAATAATAACGTAAAGTTTTCTTAAAAAGTATGATTTAAGTGTTTGCTTTAAACTGTTAACGGAGTACAATAAAAATTATGAAAACAAAAGAGGAACATTTATATTGCGATATTCCACCGACAAAATTAAGGAATAAAGACGAAAAATTCAAGCCTGCAAAGACAAATAAATTTTGGTTGACAATAGCTAGCTTATTCTTCTTTAACATGCTCCAAAACAGATTTTATGCATTTAGATATAAAAATGCAGAAAGTTTTTTTGAACGTGATTCCAAATATCCTACAATAGTTTTTGCTCCACACTGTAACTGGTGGGATGGAATAGTATTATATAATATTTCTCATAGAATATTTCATAAAGAAATTCGTCTAATGGTTGAAGAATTAAACAGATTTCCATTATTAAGACGTGGCGGAGCATATTCTGTTTGCAAAAAATCACCACAGACAGCGATGAAAGCATTAAAATATTCAGTAGATTTATTAAAAGATTTAAGAAACGTATTATTTATATTCCCGCAGGGAATAATCCGACCTCCACATTATAGGCCGGTTGAATTTCAAACTGGATTAGCATATATTGCTCAAAATGCGGTAAAAAAATACGGAAAGGTTAACTTAATTCCTATATCAATAGAATATTGTTTTTTGCGGGATAATCGTCCGGAAGTTCTTGTCGAATTCGGCAAAAGAATTGAGCTTAGTGATTCAAATATAGACAGAAAAGAGTATACTCATTTCCTCGAAAAATCAATGGAAGAAGTTTGTAACAACCAAATGTCTGAAATTTCAAAAGGGGATTTAAATAATTATAAAATACTTTTTAAACAACATTTAAAATGGTACAGAAGGATTGAACAACGACTTAAAAGTATTGATTTACCCGATGTTTCAGGAGTCTAAACAAATCAAATCCCTGTTTTGCTAATGTTATTATGCGTCATAGCGTTTAAACGATTTTTCTATATTTTTTGAAATAACTGATTTTATTGTATCATATTCAGTTGTGAGTGAAGAAATTTCAGTGTCCAAATTCTTCATCTTTAAATCTAAAATTTCTTCTTTATTTTCTATTTTCTGTTTTTCTGTGTTATATTTTGCCTCTGCTTGTGCTATTGCTTCTTCATCAGTTATTTCTCTTATGTAATTATTCGTTGAATAATTACTTGCATAATATGTTCCATCATCTATCATGGTCCTTAACAACAACTTGCCTGTTTTTAGCATTTCCTGCATATATTCGTTATTATCTATATTTATATTCTCTCTCCAACCGTTTAAACAGATTTGATTAAATATTGCGTCAAAAAATCCTGA
>CALUSG010000008.1 GCA_944323365.1 Candidatus Gastranaerophilales bacterium | reverse complement strand
GATTTAAATTGTGCACCGTTTGTGTTTGAAATCAATGTAGGAATTGTCATTGCGGCAACTACACCGATGATACCCAAGGTAATTAATACCTCGGCCAAAGTAAAACCGAATCTTTTTGTCATAATCTTTTCACCTTTCTTTTTTTTACTAATAAAGCTATGAACAATTTTTATCTTTACTAATGCGATTATAATATCAATTTTTCAAAAAGGTGTCAAGCATTTGAATGATTTTTAACAATTTAATTTTATTTTTTTACGAGCTCAAATATTCTAAACTCGCCATTGGTGAGCTTTTCCAGCTTTAAATTATTTCCGCAGTCCTCGCAAAATATTTTTTCAAATTTATCATTTTTAAGAACATATTCTCCAACTAAAGTATAGTCGCCGGGCAATGAAACACTTTTATCAAACACCGGAGTTCCCTCTACAAGTTCGTAATATGAGCCGTTTTCGTCGTTTTTATTAATTTTTTCGTAAGGGTATTTATAATTTACCGTTACTAAAAATGCTGATTTCATGGGTTCTTTTGTAATCATCCAGGCGGCAAATCCGTCGTCTGTCTGTTCTATAATTTGGGCTTCGCCGTCGGTTATTATGGAATTTGATTTAACAAACACGTCTATTGCGTTGAATTTTTTATAAAAATCCATGTTTTCTTCTCTTTGCATAGAAACTTCTTCACCGATGGCATGTTCTATACCTTCTCTTGTAAAACTTTCGTCGCCGTCTATATAAAGCATGGGACGTTGTGCAAACTTTCCGCCGGGTAAAAATTTATACATAAACCATTTAAACAATGCACCTTCTTCGCCCAGCTGGCCGGGGTACTGGTCTATGCACCTGAATTCACCGTCTTGATTGTTATAGGTTTTTAAAATTGATAAGCTGTTTTTCTGTTTTACATTGTAATTCGTTAAATATTGGTTATCTTCTATGATTTTTTCAGGATTTTTTTGTGACTGACATACTATATCATTGCCCCAAAGCAGGTCAAAATCCATATCCTGATGGTATTCTTTATAATAATTATCCCATAACATGTATTCTGCAAGCGTTGCAAAATAAGGTATTTTAGCTTTTAAAGCACGGTTTAAACGGCCAAGCACAATTCTCGGAGCACGATAACTTATCGGAGTTCCGCTGCATTCGGAAACCTTATCTACTATATGGTCTATATGGTCAACCCTGAAGCCGTCAAAATTATACTCTGCCTGCATTTCTTTCATATAATTTATAAAAAACTCTATTACAGGCTCGTTATAAGTTCCGCTTTCCAAATATACAAAGTAGTATGGGGTTTGACAATCTAAATTTGCAAGGCAGGTTACGTCTTCACCTTTGTAATCATAATGTTTGAAGGTCGGAAATCCGCCGCATTCACTCATTTTGTCATATACCGGAATACCCGCTGAACACCACGCTCCGCCGGGGGCAGGCCACAGACCTTCATCTATTAATTCTTTTATTATATCCAGTTGTTTTGTTATATCGTTTTCGGTTAATTTTTTATTTGGCTTTACGCCTTCTACTTTTGCTACTATTTCTTTTACACGTTTTTGTATTTTTATTTGCTGCGGCTTTTCAAGCATTTTATTTGAATATTCTTTTTTAAACTCATACATTCTTGTTTCAAAGTTATCCAAAATATTCTGATAATATTCGCTCAAATCTCCGGCTACACCGTTTTGCTTGTATATGCCTTTTATTACGTCTATGTCTTCGCTGTCAAACGCATTTTTCATTAAATCCGCTACGTCATCCGCTTTTTTATCCAATAAATTCTGTAATTCGGTTATATCATACCAGCGTGCTATATATGGATTTGCCAGAACAAGCTTTGAAAATCTGCCCGTCTGCGGCAATATATCATATATTACAGGATGTCCGGCAAGCTGTGCCAGCTTTATAAAGGTTTTTACCTGCGACTTTGCATCCATTCCGGTTATTTCTTCTATCTTTTTGTCATTCAAATTTTCGCTTACTTCCGAACTCTTAGGGAGATAGGCACAGCCAAATTCCCTCGGATGAAAAGGTATTAGATATATTGTTGTGTTTAATATATTATTTTCCAAATTACCTGTCGGCAGTATTAACAGCTGCTTCAGCCAATCCATAAATTTTCCGGCCGATTCTTTATGATTGCCTAATCCCGCCAGGTTTATTAATTTTATATTATGTCCCTCTTTTTTTATCCAGTCTGAATTCTTTATATTATTCCTTGCCAGTACGCTCGTTTCGCTAAATTCAAACCGGCCGTTTTTGTATACTTTATTCTGTATCCACTTCTCTTTTAATGCAAAAAGTGTCTCCGCCGGCGTTAATTCCTCCAACACTTTGTAATACGGATACGGGAGATAGCCGTTTTGGCTTACTATATTCTTTAAATAAGTCTTTCTGTCAGCAGAAATATTCTCAACCTCAAACGCTTTTTCCAATAAGGTATATATCCTGTTTAACTCTGCTGCTTCATCTTTTGGCTTTTTAAATAAGAATTCTAACATCACATATCTCCTGTTTTTTTATCTTATCATAAATATTTTTGACTGAAAAATAGAATAAGACAGATGGCTAATAGATTAATAAATTTGGCTATTCTTAAATTAACTTATCAAAGAAAAGAGGTAATCCATGACAAAACAAGCTCAACAACAAGAAGAAGAAAAAAAGCTAGAATTCCCTATTAAAGTAATTATTATCGAAGATTTTAAATTAACAAGGGTAGGCTTAAGATGTGCTCTGAATTCAAACCCCGATATTAATGTAATAGCCGAATGCGAAGACGCAGATAACGGTGTTAAATTAATCGAAAGGCTCCAGCCTCATGTCGTATTAATGGATTTAGGTTTACCCGGCATGAACGGTATTGAAGCCATGCTAAAACTAAGAGAAAATAATCACGAAATGAAAATAATTACGCTAACATCACACGATCGTGAAGAAGAAGTAATAGCGGCACTAAGTTCAGGTGCAAATGCCTATTGCTTAAAAGATATAGACCCGGGAAAACTTGCAGAAGTAATAAGAGATGTTTACGCCGGTGTCTGCTGGATTGACCCGATGGTCGCTCAAATGGCTTTGAATTCTTTTCCTAAAATAGATAATCCGGGATTTTTACACAGCAAACCCGGAGGTGAGGGCCGCGTTCCGTTAACAGAAAGGGAAATTGAAGTTCTTAAACACCTCGTCACCGGTAAAAGTAATACCGAAATAGCCAAAGAATTAATTGTCAGCGTTCATACCGCAAAAGCTCACGTTTGCTCTATTTTACAAAAAATGTGCGTTAATGACAGGGTGCAGGCTGCTGTTAAGGCTGTTAAAGAGGGTATTGTTTAAGAAATCCGCCATAGGCGGATTTTTTTTTAGCTGTTAAACAAATTCCTGCGGCTTTATTATAAAAAAAAAGTTGCCAAATAATATTCGGCAACATTAAATAAACACGAGGATATTAAGAGAGAGAGTATAAAATAAACTTTTTATATTTTTTTGTTCACGCTCGAACATCCAATTTTCAATTTTTTGATTTCCCTTACATTTATATAAAAAATTTTTGAAATTATATATTGCCTAAATTTAATATTATTGTTAAGAATTTGTAACAAAAAGCATATTAGAAGCGTAAAATGATATAATAAGCACTATGAGCGAAGGTTTTAATGTAATAGAATTTTTAAAAGAAACTGTATCGATAGGAGCCTCAGACATCCATCTTAATGTAGGGGAGCATCCTACAATCAGGCATAACGGAGAAATTATTAAAATATCCATGCCCGAATTAACGGAAGCTGACTTAGAAAACGCATGCAAAGTTTTATTACCGCACCATCTTCATGAAAAACTGGATGATATTTATGATATGGATTTTGCGTTTGAGATAGCCGGCTGTGCACGTTTCAGGGTAAATTTATCAAGGCAGCTTGCCAAATATTCAATAGTAATAAGGGTTATTCCTTATGAGATAAAAAATATTACGGACTTGTATTTGCCCGATACAATAATGCAGTTTGCGGATTTGGACAACGGTTTGGTTTTGGTAACAGGGCCTACAGGCTCAGGAAAATCTACTACAATGGCGGCTTTAATTAATTATATTAATGAACAGTACCCTAAACACATTGTTACTATAGAAGATCCGGTTGAATTTATTTTTACCAATAAAAAATCTATAATTTCGCAAAGACAAATAGTAATAGATACCCCGAATTTTAATGATGGTATAAAATATGCACTAAGACAGGATCCTGACGTAATATTTATAGGTGAGATAAGAGATAGCGAAACCATTATAAACGCATTAAAAGCAGCTGAAACAGGGCATTTGGTTTTTGCCACAATCCACACGAACAACGCAATACATACAATTAACAGAATAGTGGATATGTTTTCGCCTGTAGACAGACCGTTTGTAAGAAGCCAGCTCGCTGAAATCTTAAGAGGAACAGTTTCTCAAAAGCTTATTCCGTTAGCCTCTAAATCAGGCAGACGTCCGGCTTGCGAGGTTTTGGTAGTTACGCCTACCATAAAAGATTTTATAGAAAAAGATGAACTTGAACAGATTTATGATTTAGTAAAAAAAGGTTCATTCAACAATATGGTAACATTAAACATGTCGCTATATCAGATGGTTAAAGACAAGCTGATAACAAAGGATGCGGCATTGCAGGCCTCTGACAATAAAAACGAATTAAAACAAATGTTCAGAGGTGTATATTACGGTACCGGACTGGATAAAAAATAATGAATAACTTTGTCACAGAGGCAATTAATTTAAAATCGTACAGTTTATCGGAATCCGACAAAATAATAGTCATGTATTCCAAGGACAGGGGGCTGATAAAATGCGTTGCTAAAGGTGTTAAAAAACCTAAAAGCAAGCTCGGTGCCCGAATGGATTTGCTGGTTGCCAACAAACTAATGCTTTATAAAGGCAAAAGTTTAGACAGGATTTGTCAGGCGGATGTTTTGAATACTTTTAATAAAACCCGCAGGGACATGGATAAAATCTTTTATTCCATGTATATATCAGAAGTGGTGAATAATTTCGGAATAGAAGATGATCCGTGTTCAAAAGAGGTTTACGAGCTTTTATACAAGGCTTTGGACAAAATATCTAACGCTCGGACAAAAGAAGAAATTCTTATAAGCGTAATAAAATTCCAATTAAAAATGATGCAGGTATCAGGATTTGGGATAGAATTTGAAACGTGCCTTTGCTGCGGAAAGCATTTGAATGACGAAAAAATGTACTTTTCATCAAATATGGGCGGGGTTGTATGCCAAAAATGCAATGAACCATTACATCTAAAGACAGTAATGCCCAGCAGGCTCCGTGACTTTTTAAATGCAATGGTTCAATTTGATTTTGATTATAAATCAGAATACGAAGAAAAAGCTACTGAAAAAGTTTGTACGGTTTGTTATGAACTTTTAAAAGAATATATAAATCTGCATTCTTCAAAAAAATTCAAGACAACAAGAGTCCAGCTTAGTCCTCAATAAAATCTTTGAAATGCCGGAATTCTTTTTTCATCCGGATTTTTTTCAAGGCTTCGTCCTCAAGCTGTCGAATACGTTCTTTTGAATATCCCATAATAGACCCCAGTTGTTCGAGAGTTTTAGGGGTTTCACCGTTAATGCCGAACCTGAATGTAATAATCTTTTTTTCACGTTCGCTTAAGGTTTCGAGCAGATGCTCAATACTACCCTTAACCATATTGCTGCGGGTTTGAGATTCCGGTGAATTGTAGCTTTTATCCTCAACATAATCACCTACGTTAAGATCGTCCGTAACAGGTGTTTCTAAACTTATAGGCTCTTTAATCATGGCTTTTTTGATTGCATTAAGCTTTTTTAACGGAATTCCCATTTTTTCGGCGACTTCGGCGTCACTTGGCTCACGACCCAGTACAAAAGCCAAATGTGCAAAGTCTTTTTTATATTTCCGAATCTTATCGGCCATGTGTACGGGAATTCTTATGGCCCTGGAGTTATTTGAAATAGCTCTTATGATAGTCTGTTTAATCCACCAGGTTGCATAGGTCGAAAATTTGAAATTCTTAGAATAGTCAAATTTCTCAGCAGCTTTTATTAGCCCCAAAGACCCCTCCTGAACTAAATCCATAAATAAAACGCCCTGACCTATATATTTTTTGGCAATACTTACGACAAGTCTTAGATTGGCTTGAATAAGTTTTCGTTTTGCTATTTCGGACTTGTTTTCTTTAATTTGCCGGCCTAAGGCACGCTCTTCTTTTGCCGATAAAAGCTTAATTTTACCGATATCTTTTAAATACATTTGTAAAATATCATCGTCATGAGAAATAGAATTAAAAGTTTTTGGCTCTTCATCTTCTAATTGCTCATCAATGAAATCCAATACTAAATTCTCTTCCATACCTATCTCCTCCACATAAGTAATGACGCCAAAACAATAAAAAAGTTTCCAATCTATTGACAATAAATTTTGTTATTGCTAATATAAAAAAGCGGCGGGCGTTTAGCTCAGTTGGTAGAGCGTCTCCCTTACAAGGAGAGGGTCGGGGGTTCAAGTCCCTCAACGCCCACCATTTTAGTATCCACTCTCTAAAGTGGATTATTTTTTTATTATATTTAAATGGTTTTTTGCTCACGTTTTTATATAAATTCATAATAAAGCACTTGACAAAGATAAAATAATCGTAAATAATGTATATATCGGGCTGGTCAATATTGATCTCGGTCCACCATTGGCGGGGGAACTCCTCGCCATTTTAAGAGGTCGTGTGAAAGAATTAAGTATTTTTGTTGATGAATCAGGAGATTTTGGCAAATATTCAGAAAATTGCCCTTATTATATTATATCTTTAGTTCTTCACAATCAAGAAAACTGCATCAAGGAACAAGTTTCAAAATTAGATTCGTCATTGGCTGATATGGGACTTATCAATCATACAATCCATACAGGTCCTTTGATAAGACGGGAAAAAAGTTATGTAACTTATAGTCTTGAGGATAGAATAAAAATATTTAATAAATTATTTCATTTTACTAGAAATGTAGATATCAAATATAAAAATTTTGTAATAGAAAAACGTCAATGCAAAAATATTTTGGATATTAACGCAACAATTTCCAAACAATTGTCTGCTTTTATAAAAGAAAATTTGGAATATTTCAATAAATATGACAGAATTATAATTTATTATGATAATGGTCAAATTCAACTTACAAATATACTAGTTTCAATATTTTCTACATTTTTTACGGATAATTTTGAATTTAGAAATGTACTTCCTTGTGATTATAAATTATTTCAATTAGCTGATTTGATTTGTACATTAGCCCTCATTTCACATAAACTTAAATTAAATAAAAAATTAACACAATCTGAATTATTATTTTTCAAATCTGCTAATAAATTCAAAAAAAATTATAAAAAACAAATTCAAAGAAAAAGTTTCTAACTTATTTATCTTATGGAATAAGCATGGTACATATTACCTGACAGAAGTTTGAACAAAAAAGTTATTTTTGTTCAAAGAATCTTTTATAATTTTCTTCGCCGAATACCCGTATTTTTACGTTTTTTATCAGTTCGTCATACTGTTCAACCGGCAAACCTATTTTTTGTGCAAGTTGTTTCATTGCCGAATATTGGCGAATCTCTATTTCGCCTACTTGCGGATTTGATAAATCATAACCCCGGTTTTTTGCTGTAGATACAAATTCATCGTGTGCGTCTTGCAGCAATTGAATTTGCTGCTTTACAAGCCCATTTATCGGCTTATTTTCTAATTCAGCCTTTTCTATTTGTTTTTGTAATCTGTTAAAATAATTTTGTGCTGCGTTGTTCATCTTAATCATTATTATACCTCTTTTAATTCAAACGTGCAAAGTTAATATCGCCTACATATTTCGACAGTTCATATAAAGGGATTTCCGTTACAACTGATGTATTCCACGGATTTGTTATATATACCATGCCTGTCGCCTCGTCGTAGCCTTTTATTGAATATGCGTGCTGGCCGGCCAAATCATATTCTTTTGACAGTATATACGAATCGCCGCCGTCTGTAGTTTTTGTTGCGAAAAATAATAGTGTATTTTCATCATTTGCATATTGTTTTATAGACTCTTTCATCCGTTGTTTGTCTTCTAAACTATTGATAGGCATAACAACGGCTGTTCCTTTACCTAAAATCGCATTAACAGCTTCATGCTGCCAACCACTTTCTAATTCATTCATTAAGTCTTCAACGTTTGCTGCCCGTGACATAATATCTGTTGTCAATGATGACTCATCGTATTTTTTATATCTGTGTACGGCATATGCTTGTTCTATCATTCTAATTCCTGTCGGATATTCATTTTCAGACAAGCCTCCTATCTGTTGCCCTTTTGCATTTAAAACTTTTCCGCCATTAAATCGAATCGACTTATCACTATCAGGGAATTTTATTAATATATCATCACCCTGCTGCTCAAATAATTTATACAAATCAACTCTTCCGTTCGGCAAATCCATAAAATTATCTAATGTTGATACGAGCCAGCAGTCGCCCAGCTTGCCTTGCTCAAAACTAATTCTCGTCAGCGGCGGGAACAGTTCTTCGAACTTTGCTTTTGACAATTTAATTTCAGTTGCAATACCGTTATCATTTACATATAATTGACCGTTTAATTCACAGACCTCGCCATTTGCAACATGTTTAGAAATATCAGCCAAATCCGCCTGTGAAGATAGCGGTTTAATTAAAGATTCACCGTCCCGAATTTTTCTTATATCACTTAATGTCCTGTTTGAAAGGAATGTATTAGCGTCTAAATTTTTCAATATACGGACATCGATTTTACCTTCTTTTATTAAGTCAAACAATCCGCTGTCCACCATCTTTTTAAATCTTTTTGGCGACGCTGTATATAATTTAACCAAATTATCCAAACAATTAACGGTTTTATCACGGTTTTTAACTGAGAATATACCTGTTTTTTTAAACCCTATCATTTCTAATATTTGTTTTTCCAATGCTTTTTTATTTTTTACGCCATCAGAACTGCTCAGTTTAGGCGGCTCAACAATCTTACCTGCTTTTAACGATTCAATTATTGTAAAAGTATCGGTATTTTTATCGTTGATTAATGTATTTAACATTTTTACAGAATTTTCATCTTTTACATTTTTAATAATATCTTGTATTGCAAGTGCATCAAATCGATTTCCTTCATTTGCGTCCAGTAAAGCTGCAAATGCTTGTTTTTGGAAATCATTATCATATTCAACTTCTCTAAGAATTTTCCAATCATTATCGAATTTATTGTTATTATATATTCTTTCAAAAATCAAATGAGATTGGTCTGCGTTATTGGGAACTTCCACTAAATCTGCTATATCCTTAATGTCTACTTTATTCTTTATCATATCAAGTATCATTTGATTACTTAACTTACTGTTAGTTCTATGATATGCAAGGTTGGTTACAATATACATAATTCTATTGATTTTTACGTTCTTATTGCTTTCTTTAACCGTACGAATAACTGTAGTTAAAAATTGTCTATCCTCATCACCCGGAGCACGCATTATACGTCTAAACATATCGATTGCCTGAGGACCTGTATCCATGGTGTCTAATACATCCCTCAGAATTTGCAAATCCTTACTGTTTGAAATTTTCGAAATTATGCCACTAAACAAACCAAAAGAAGAGATATTACTATTTCCGTCAAATTTTGATATAATGTCATACAGTGCAAGTTTCTGTTCATCTGTTTCTATGTACACGCACATAGAACTTATGAAATTATAAAGTGAACCATCTCCAGGAAATTTTTTATTGTATTGTCCCAAAATTGCACTCTCTAATAACTTATCCATATCTGATACTTTGCAGTCATTTAAAATATCCAAAATATAAGATATGTCAATAGCACCAATTCTGTTATTATTCTGAATTGACGGGTCTTCTACCAATTTCCAAAGACTGCTGTCGGTTAAAACATTTAGAACTTTTAATTTTTCAGGGCTATCAACTTGTGATAATATTTTTGTTGCACACTTTAAATTTATATCAGGTAAAGTCATCAAATCATAAATATCTCTGCCTTTAATTTCAATATCTTTCGGCAAATTTTCCAAAATTTTTGTTATATCGTCATTAGAGAATTTAATGTTTCCGTCAGCATCTTTTATACCGGACAGTAATTTTACAAAATCTGATTTATCGGTTGAATTTAGCAATTTTTCAGGAACGCCTTTTCTATAAGGTTTTCTTACTGATGGTGATAATGCGACAGGTTCGTGAGCATTAGGTTTGCCGGCATGGTTATCTAAATAAGACTTGAAATTACCTTTAGCATGGACGATACCGACCAGTATTGACTGTAATTGAGCAATACCTTCGCCTGTTAAATTTATCTGTCCGGTTATTGCATAATCTGCGGCTAAACTCATGGCTGCATCAATCCC
>CALUSG010000007.1 GCA_944323365.1 Candidatus Gastranaerophilales bacterium | reverse complement strand
CCTAATTGCTCTTAATTTAGAGCAAGATTTAGAAAATATATTCACGCAGAAAAACTACAACTCAATTGATGAGGTTATAAATGGATAACTATAAATATTTAAAAGTTTTTTATAATGATATTTTAGTAGGCACTCTGGCTAAAACTCCCGATAGAGTTGTTGCTTTTGAATATGATTCAGATTGGTTGAATAATGGGTTTAGTATTTCACCTTTTAGCTTACCGCTCATCAAGAAAGTCTTTATTCCAGAATACGATCCATTTGGCGGATTATTTGGAGTTTTTAACGATAGTTTGCCTGATGGTTGGGGGCGATTACTCGTTGACAGATTATTTTTGAAAAATAAAATTAACCCCAATGAAATTGATAATCTCAACAGGCTTGCTGTTGTACAAGAAAGTGGTATGGGGGCTTTGACTTACAAGCCTGAGCATAAGTTTGAATCAGAAAATAATATTTCTGATTATGACATTCTTGCTCAAGAATGTTCAAAGATATTAGAATCGCAAAATTCAGATAATTTGGATGAACTTTTTTTCTTAGGCGGCTCATCAGGTGGAGCAAGACCAAAGATTTTGACATCTATCGATAACGAAGACTGGATTATTAAGTTCCCATCATCATCTGATCCTAAAAATATTGGAGAAAAAGAATATCAATATTCCTTATGCGCCAAAGATTGCGGAATATATATGACAGAGACAAGACTTTTCCCATCAAAAATATGTTCTGGATATTTTGGGATAAAAAGATTTGACCGTAAAAACGGTAAAAAAGTTCATATGGTATCAGCAAGTGGGCTCTTGGAAACTAGCCACAGGATTCCTAATCTTGATTACAATATATTGATGAAGCTAACACTTGAATTAACAAGAAATTATCTGGACATTGAACAATTATTCAGGCTAATGTGTTTTAATGTATTTGCAAACAACAGAGATGACCATTCAAAGAATTTTTCTTTTCTTTATGATGATACAAAAAACGAATGGCACTTATCTCCTGCGTATGATTTGACTTACAGTTTTTCATTTAATGGAGAACACGCGACAATAATCAATGGCGAGGGTAAAAATCCAACTTTAGATAATATTCTAGCCGTGGCAAAAAATATAGGACTAAAAGAAAAATTCGCAAAAGATATCGCATTAGATATTCAAGAAAAGTGCTCAAAATTATTTAATTAGTCTCATCTTTTTGTCTATTCAATCTTTAAATATAAGTTTATTTATAGAAACTATTGCGTTGCAGAAATTTTCCCATGTAAAATATAATGATGTTTTATATGCATTGGATGCTAAATTTTTATAATGATTAAAATCATTGTGGTAAATATTTGTCATATCTATAATATTTTTTACCAAGTTAAAAAATGATTTTCTATTAAATATGAAACCATTTTGAGAATTTGTAATTTCGGCACTCCCTGCGGTGTTTGATACTAAAACAGGTTTGCAATATGCCATTGCTTCAAGTACTACTAATCCAAATGCTTCATTTTTTGATGGTAGGGCTAAATAGTCTATACTTTTATAAAAATATTCCATATCATTTTGTTTGGGTAAAATTTTTATGTTTAATTGAAACAATTTTACTAAACTTTTTAAAATAATATCCTTATTATATTTTGGAGCAATCATAATAATTTTAAAATTTAGTTTGGATATTAATTTTGCAAAGCCACAGGCTAAAAGAAATAAATGCCCGCCTTTATTTATAGCACTATTAGCTATAATTCCAAAGATAGGAATTCCTTTTTGTTCAATGACAGGTATTTTATCATATATTTGTTTGCATCCGGGGTATGCGACTTTAATTTGAGTTAATGGTATTCCAAAATTATACGAATAGTCGTGTTTTATTTTGTAAGAAACAGCTATAAACGTATCTTTTGCCGTTACGTTTTCGTATTGTCTACATGTCGATCTTATTTTTGAGTTTAAAAATATACTTTTAAGCATATTTATTATAAACGGATAATTTTCTAATCTGTATAGTAAACTGTGTGTTTGTAATAATTTCCCTCTATATATGTCATCAGGATTGATTGTTATTATATAATCATAATTCTGTTTATCAAGATATTCTGTTAATTTTTTGGCTTCATATTGCTGTTTATCTATTTCTATATATTTTGTCGCATGAAATTTCTCGTCAGGTTTTGTAAAAGTATATATATCAACGTCATAATTTAACTCTTTTGTTAAAGTCTTGTATAAATTTTGAGCAACAACAGTTCCCCCTCCACTTGTTGCTCCCGGATGTTCGATAAACAGTTCGTTCGAATTTTTTATTATAAAGGCTATTGAAGGTTTGTTCTTCATATTTGTATCTCTATATAATCTAATATACTTTATGTCTAATATCAGAATTTTAATATATCGTTTTGCACTTGTCAATATTGTAAGATGTTTAAATGGAGCAACAGGATTTTTTGAAATTAGGGTATAAGATAAAATATGAAAGGGTAAAAAGGAAACTTTCACAATTGGAATTATCTTTAATGACAGGTTTAACAACGAGAACAATAAGCAGAATTGAATGCGGAAATATTGATCCGAAATACTCTACTTTATTGAAAATTGCTCAAGCTTTAGATGTTGAACTTATTAAATTATTAGATTTTAAATTATAATTTTTTATGATAATCTTTATGTATGTTTGAGATTGTTCAAGAAACAGAAATAAACGAACTTGTTAGTCTTGCAAGTGAAATTTGGCATGAATATTGGCCCGGTTTTTTGACACAGCAGCAGATTGATTATATGGTAGAGAAATTTCAATCTGAACATGCAGTTAAAGAGCAAATTGCAAATGAAAATTATGTTTATTATTTTATAAATTTTAACGGGGAAAGAATAGGGTATTTTGGTGTATCCAATAGAAAAGAGTATTTATTTTTGTCAAAAATTTATATAAAGAAAGAATTTCGTAACAGAGGTTTTGGTACAAAAACATTTGATAAAATTAAAGAAATTGCATTGAATGATAAATATAAAAGTATTCAATTAACAGTAAATAAATACAATAAGAACTCTATAAAAGCCTATGAAAAATGGGGATTTCAAATAATAAATTCTGTTGTAACAGATATCGGAAGCGGTTTTGTGATGGATGATTATATTATGGAATATAAATTTGATAAAAAAATTTTTTCAGAAGATGTAAAAATTCGATACTCGGAAATGGATTTTGATTTAGTATTAAAACCTTCGGTTTTATTGCATTTTATGCAAGATTTGGCAAGTGATAATGCTGAGGCTTTGGGATTTGGATATTCTTCTATAATCAAGAAAAATTTAGCCTGGTTTCTTTTAAAATATAGAATTGAATTTGAGGATTATCCGTCAGGTTTGTATGACTTGCGTATAATTACTGAACCAAGAGGGTATAATAAAATTTTTGCTTTTCGTGATTTTGCGTTTTACAACGGTCAAAAATTTTTAGGCCGTGCAGCAAGCAGCTGGTCTTTGGTTGATTTGGAAAGTAAAAATGTTGTACCTGTTGCAGAGGCACTTGATTTCAATCCAAATATGCCTAAATTTGAAAAACGTGAAGGGGATTTAATTTACGGAAAAATAAAACCCTTAGAATGTATTGATAAAGAAAAATTATTTGAAATAAGATATGACGACATTGATGTAAATAATCATGTGAATAATGCAAACTATATTATTTGGGCGTTTGAGCCGTTGGATTTTGAATTTAGAAAGACTAGAAAAATAAAAACTCTTGATATTGTATTTAAAAAAGAGATAAAATACGGCTATAAAGTTCTTTCTCAAGTTCAAATAAAAGATAATATGACAAATCATATCTTGAAAAATTCAGAAACAGATGAAGATTTATGCCTAATTAATGCAGTATGGACAAACAAGTAGCAAAATTTATTTTTTTGGTTTTTGGTAATATTACTTAAAATAAACTTGTAGATAAAAAAGTAAAGTTTTATAATAATCATGCTAAACAGAAAGGATTAAGAATAATGGTTTTAGAAATGACATTTCCGAATTTGGAACGTGCAATAAACCCCACTCACGATATAAGACTTTTTGCGGGCCGTTCCAATACAAAACTTGCACAGGAAATAGCGGATTATCTAGGAACTTCAATAGGTCCTATGGTGATAAAGAATTTTGCAGACGGAGAAATTTACGTACAGGTGCAAGAAAGTGTTCGAGGAGATGACGTTTTTATTATTCAACCGCTTTGTAATCCTGTAAACGAAAACTTGATGGAATTGCTAATAATTATTGATGCATTTAAAAGAGCTAGTGCTAAAACAATAACAGCTGTAATACCATACTATGGCTATGCAAGACAAGACAGAAAAACCTCAGGCCGTGAAGCAATAACTGCAAAACTTGTAGCAGATTTATTAACAACTGCAGGTGCGACAAGAGTTTTGGCAATGGATTTGCACACAGGTCAAATTCAAGGTTTCTTTAATATTTTGGTGGATCATATATATGCAACACCTATTTTAGTTAATTATATAAAAAGTTTGAATATAGATCCTGATGATATGGTAGCCGTAAGCCCTGATACAGGAGGAGTTCAAAGAACTAGACATTTTGCAAAACAAGTAGGTTGCTCTTTGGCAATAATTGATAAGCGTAGAGATAAACATAATGAAGCAATAGCCTCTCATGTTATCGGAGATGTAAAAGGCAAAGTTTGTGTAATGTTTGATGATATGATTGACACAGCAGGTACAATTTGTGAGGCATCAAAGCTTTTAGTAAAAGAAGGTGCAAAAGAGGTTTATGTTTGTGCGGCACATCCTGTATTTTCAGGCCCTGCGGTTGAAAGACTTGCTAATGCTCCGATTAAAGAATGTGTTGTAACTAATACAATTCCTTTGGATATGTCAAAAATGCCTCCAAATATAAAACAATTATCAGTTGCTCCACTTTTGGGACAAGCTATTTCTAGAATTCACGATGATGAATCAGTAAGTTCTTTATTTGGGTTTGAAAAAGATATCCAAGTTTCATAATAAAATTGTTAAATTTATGCAAATTGTGTAAAAGTTTGTTATAATAGTCATATGGAAAATTCTGAAGACTTTATATCAACCGTAAGTCATGAATTGAGGACACCTTTAACTTCAATTAGAGGGTTTGCACAAACCATGCTTAATTCGTGGGATAAGCTGGATGATGAAAGTAAAAAAAAGTTTTTGAAAATTATTGAGGATCAGTCAAATAGGCTTATAAATTTAATAGAAAATATGCTGTCTGTCAGCAAGCTTCAATCTAGTAGCAGTAATTTTGTATACGTTCAGGCAAATTTAAGATTATTAATTGAGCCTGTAATTGCAGTAATTAAAAATGCTTATCCAAACCATAATTTTATATTTAATTATAATGAAAAGACACCCGATATAATCGTGGATAGAGATAAATTTCAACAAATAATGACAAATTTGATTGAAAATGCTGCGAAATATTCAGACGAGAATACAAATATAAATATAGATGTAATACCTGCAGGTGATTTTGTTTCAATAAAGGTTACTGATAAAGGTATAGGTATATTACCTGAAAATTATAACAAAATTTTTACAAAATTTTCACGGATTGATAATCCTTTAACACGGAAAGTTCAAGGTAGCGGCCTTGGTTTGTATATTACCAAAAATTTAATAGATAAAATGGGCGGCCGAATTTCAGTAATGTCAGGAAATGGTCAAACAACATTTGAGGTACTAATGCCTGTAAAAAATGTCGAAGAACAAGCGAGGGAAAGATGCAGTCAGTAACTTTATTGATAGATAAAAGACGTGAGCTTTCTACAAAATATAAGAAAATACTATCTTCTGAGAATAACGTTGTTATTGTAACTAAGAATTTGTTGTCAGCCATGAAGATAATTCAAGATAAAGAACCTGATATTATTATTATTTCGGATAGTATAAATGAAGACTTATCGGATTTTTGCAGAAAAATACGTGCTTTAACGTATAATATGAGGCCTGTTATTGTCACATTATCTAAATCTTCAGAAGTTCAGGATAGATTAAAGGTACTGGAAAGCGGAGCTGATGATTTTATAAGTGAGCCGGTAAATTCCGATGAGTTTTTAGTAAGAATAAAAGCACATATACGACGTGAATTTGAAACTAATTTAGATACTAAAAAACTTCTTCCGAACGAAAATTATTCATTGAGAGCATTAAAAAGATTAATTAATACAGATTCTTTATGGGCTGTGATGCTTATATCTATTGATAATTTCCAAAATTATAAAGAAACATATACGGAACTTGCATCTGATAAATTGATTCAGACATTTTGTGCCATTATAAAATCCGCATTAAATAAAAATGATTATCTCGGGTCAATTTCTGAAGCTGAATTTTTAGTAATAACAGATGTCTTTAAAGCTGAAAAAATCGCAAATTATTTAACTTTTGCCTTTGAATCCGTTTCTCCGAAATTTTATTCTAATCAGGATTTGAAACGTGGTTATGTAATAATGAGGGGAGATGAATACGCAGGAAGACGCTGTGACTTTGTTCATATATCTGTTGGTATAGTAACAGGTGAATTTAATAAATTTAGCGATGTAAAACATTTATTAAACGAACTTTTCCAAACAAAAAGCATGGCACATAACCCTTTAAAATCCAGTTATTTGATATACAGGCCCAAAATTACTGCTGAAAACAGCGTTTTTGAAAAAAATTATAATAATAAAATTTCAATAATTGAACCTGATGAATCAATGAATCTTTTGTTAAAAACTATCTTGAACCTTCAGGGGTACGAAGTAGTTGATGAAAATAAAGAGAATCCTGCGGTTATGATAATGGATACCGGTGAAAATATGATAAATGAAGATAACATCCGCAGCTTGAAACAACAATATTCAGATACAAAATTTATTGTTACATCTATTTTTCATGATAAAGAAACAATACTTAGCTCAGGAGCTGATTTATACCTGCCAAAACCTTATGAATTATCTAACTTGATAAAATGGGTTGAAGTTTTTGTAAAAGAATTTAATCAATAAGACTTTCCAGTATAGCCGCATTTTTATTAGCGTTAGCTTCCTGAGATTTGCTAATTCTTCTCATATAAGTTTTTAAAGCTTCTCTTATTAATTCACTTCTAGATTTTTGTTCTGTTAATGCCAATCCGTCAACTTTATTTAAGAAATCATCAGGCATTGTTATAAGTATTTTTGCCATAAATTTTTCCTTTTATTAAATTTTAGCATATTTAATAATATTCTGCAACAGAGCTAAGTAAATTAGGTTATGGACAAAATATATAAATTTGAATAATATAACAAAGTAAATAATGAAAGGAGAATTTATGGACGAATACAACAACAACCATGATAGTTTTTTCTATCGTCATCCGGTTTTAAAACATCTTTTATACGGTTTGCTTGCTTTAATCGGAGCGTTTTTAGCATTTTATGTAGTAACAGATTGGTATTTTAAATCAATGCTGGATCCTGTTAACCAAATGAAAAGAATGGACAGAGCAATAGAACGTCGTGACAGGCAAATGGAAAAAGCATTTAAAAAAGCTTTTAAAGGTACTGAAAGATTGCAAGAACGTGCAAACCATGTAATACGTTTAGAGCAAACATACGGTGAGTATAAAATTCTTGTAGATTTAATACCATTAAATAACAGTGAAAAAAATGTAGAAGTTAATACAGACGGTAATATTTTAACAGTTAGAGCAATGGGTATGCACGGTATCGGCGATAAAAAATCAATAGTAGAATTCACTCAAAGTTATATGTTTGGAGATGATGTAGACTTATCAAAGCTTAAAAAAGAGCGAAAAGGTGATATGTATATTATTACAATACCTGTTGAATAAAAAATGCCGATATCGGCATTTTTTTTGTAAATTGCTAATTTTTTTTGTTTAGAGTAAAATCAAGGGGTATAAATTACAAAAAAAGGAGAGAATTATGTCAAGAAAACCTATTATCGCAGGAAATTGGAAAATGAATTTACTTCAATCAGAAGCAAAAGAACTTTTTGAAGGTATTAAATCATTTGTAAAAGATTACACAGCTCCTCAACTACCAACTGTTGTAATTGCCCCGACATACACGTCATTGTGTGCAGTTGAATCAGTAAAATGTGATTGCGGCTGCGGGAAAAATAAAATTTATGTAGCGGCACAAAATTGTCACTGGGAAAAATCAGGTGCTTATACAGGTGAAATTTCTGTAGAGATGGCAAAAGATGCAGGCTGTGATTATATTATTATAGGTCACTCAGAAAGAAGACAATATTTTTCAGAAACAGATGAAATGATTAATAAAAAAGCAAAAGCAATTTTAGCAGGTGGTTTGATACCGATTATATGCTGCGGAGAAACACTTGAACAACGTGAAGCCGGTATTACGGATGAACATATTGCAACACAAATCAGAGCTGCTTTGTCAGGTATATCATCAGAAGATGTTGCTAAATCAGTTATTGCATACGAACCTATTTGGGCAATAGGTACTGGCAAAACTTGTGATTCAACTGAAGCAAACAGAGTTATTAAAATGATTAGAAATGTTGTTAAAGAAGTGGCAGGTGTTCAAGCTGCTGATTCAATCAGAATTCTTTACGGCGGATCAGTTAAGCCTTCAACTATAGAAGAACAAATGTCACAATCTGATATTGACGGTGCTTTGGTTGGCGGTGCATCATTGAAAGCTGATAGCTTTAATGAAATTATTGCTAATACTATGAAAGTATCAGTTTAATTTAGCAGGTAAAATTAAAAAGGCACTCAATTGAGTGCCTTTTTTAGTATGAAAAGAATTTTGTTTACATATTTTAAAATATTTACATCAAAGTCTTATCATTGTATTATTATTTTATTATAAAAGACTTTGAGGAAAAACAATTGGTTGAAAAATTTTATATAAAAGGCGGAACGCCTTTAAAAGGTGAAGTTTTAATAGGTGGTGCAAAAAATTCAGTTTTAAAATTAATGGCAGCAGCTTTGCTGGCAAAAGGTGAATCAAAAATTTATAACGTGCCTGAACTTACTGATGTTGAAATAATGCTTCAAGTAATTAACGGATTAGGCGTTAAAACTTCTTATAATAAAGAAGAAAAATCATTAACAATAGATGCAACCGAAATCACAAATATTACAGCAAAGTATGAATTAGTAAGTAAAATGAGAGCCTCATTTAATGTTTTAGGAGCATTAGTATCACGTTGTAAGGAAGCAATAGTTGCTTTACCCGGAGGATGTGCAATAGGAGAAAGACGTGTTGACTTTCATATAAAGGGTTTGGAAGCTTTAGGTGCAAAAATAAAGATAGAAAACGGTTATGTTCATGCAAAGGCAAATAAACTGGTTGGAGCGGAAATATGTTTAGATTTGCCATCAGTAGGTGCTACTGAAAATTTAATGCTGGCGGGAGTATTTGCAGAAGGAGCCACAAGAATTCAGAATGCAGCACAAGAACCTGAAATAGTAGATTTAGCGAATTTTTTAAATGCAATGGGAGCAGATATAATTGGAGCAGGCACATCTGAAGTTGTAATAAACGGAGTACGTCAGGAAGATTTACATCCGATTGAATATACAACAATACCAGATAGAATTGAGGCCGGCACATTTATGGCTGCTATAGTCGGTACCAAGGGAAAAGCTGTCATAAGAAATATTTATCCGGCACATTTGACATTTTTTACTGATAAATTGTTAAAAATGGGAGCAAATATAAAACTTGTAGATCCGACATCTATTGAGGTGGCTTGTAAAAACAGGCTTAATTCAATAAATTTTGTAACGCAGCCTTATCCCGGATTCCCGACGGATTTACAGTCAATGGCTATGACACTTTTGACTACAGCAAATGGTGTTGGCATAATAACTGAAAGTTTATATGAAAACAGATTTATGCAAGTACCGGAGTTAAGACGTATGGGTGCAGATATTCATCAGGATAGAAACCATGCCATAATTAAAGGTGTAAAAAAACTAACAGGAGCGACTTTAACTGCAAGTGACTTAAGAGCGGGAGCTTCTTTAGTTGTTGCAGCATTAATGGCAGAGGGTAATTCTGTTATTGAAAAATTACATCATATAGATAGAGGATACGAAAATTTTGAAAATAAGATAAGATTGTTAGGAGGCAAAATAGAGAGAAAAGATGAAGTTGTAGTATCTCCTGTTGAGCTTACGGAGGGAATACGTAATGAATCCTACATATAAACGCTGGTATGACCATGATCCTTTACTTTTAGAGGTAATTAATTTATTAAAGGATTATCAAACAGAGTTGAGAGCACAGGCAGAAATTTTCTTGCAGAAAATTGAAGAAAAAGTTTCTAAAGAAACAGTTGATAAATTTTATGCAATGGTAAAACCTGTTAATGCAAATAATCGTTGGTATGATAAGGATCCTGTTATATCTAAAACTGTTGAGATATTGCGAATTGTACCTCCCGAGGCACAAAAAATTTGTGCACAAAATTTTATTAATACTTTAAAAGAAATGGGTATTGATTATAAAAGTCCTAACAGCCAGCAATAACAAATGTTTTCAATAGATTGTTTATCAAGTGAAAATTTTTTAGAGTACAGGGATTATGTAAAAAAATCCTGGTCTTTTGCTGTAACGGGTTTAACCTCTGTTTTAAGATTATTATTGGTTAAATCAGCATTGGAGTATTCCAAGAAAAAAGTGCTTTTTGTGACTTCAACTGAACAAAATGCATTAAAATTTCAAAATGATTTTAAAAAAGCATTTGATTTGGATGCTGCATTAATACCTTTTCAAAATATATCTATGTATGAACAAATCACCCCAAACTTATACGATTATGCAGAACAAATAAAGATTTTGCGTACGAAACCTGATTTGATAATATGCCCTGTTAAAACTCTTTTAGAAAAATTTCCAACTGAGGATTTTTTTGATGAGTATTCCTTAAAAATCAAAATAGGTGATGACATAGATTTAAAAGAATTAAGCCAAAAACTTGTAAATTTGGGTTATAAACGTTCGACAATGGTTAGTGATATCGGGGAATTTAGTATTAGGGGAGATATTGCTGATATTTTTTCATTGGATGATAACCCTGTAAGGATTGAATTTTGGGGAGATGAAGTTGTTGATATAAGATATTTTAATAATGAAACGCAAAAATCTATTGAAAAAATTAAAGAAGTTGAAATTTTACCGGCTTATAAATTTATAAGTAATTCGGATATTATTCAAAGTAATAATTTATCTGAAGAAACCGGATATTTTGAAGGTATAGAGGTTTATCAGAGCTATTTTAATAATAATCTAGTTAGTATTTTGGATTATTTTAAAGATTATATATTAATTTTTGATGAAACAACCGAAATATATTCTAAATATGAATTCGTTGCTGATAATTTTGATAAACAGCTTGAAGAAAGTTTAAAGCTAGAGCTTTTAAAGCCATTAAAGTCTAAAAATCATTTTACATTTGAAGATTTTTTGAGAAAAAGTTCATATTTTATTAAAATAGGTTTGAATAATTTTATTGATGGCGAAATCGATGACATAATAGAGTTTAATACGCTGCCATTAAATAATTTTGAAGCAAATTTAGACTCAATTGCTGATTTTATAAAAGAAAAACAAGGATACAGAATAATAATAGCTACTGATTATCCTGAGAGAGTAAAACAGATTTTAAATGAACGGGAAGTTTTTAATGTTGAATTTACCGATAGTTTAGCAAGTTCCGGCTGTATTTTAGAAGACTTTAAAACAATTATAATGACAGACAGGGAATTGTTTAATAAACGTTCAAAAGAAATCACTACCTCTAAACGTTCATATTATAAAGAAAAACCGGAATATATTGAAAATATAAATGATATTCAAGAAGGAGAATATGTTGTACATACCATACATGGTGTAGGTATTTACAGAGGTCTGACACAACAAGAAATAGACGGACAATTAAAAGATTATTTGACGATTGAATATGCAGCCAAGGATAGATTGCATATTCCTGCAGAACAAATAAATATGCTTGTACGTTATCGAGGTTCAGGTTCTATTAAGCCAAAACTGTCCCGTATGGGAGGTAAGGATTGGGAAAATACCAAGGCTAAGGTGAAAAAAGAGGTCGAAACCGTTGCGTATGATCTTTTAAGGCTTTATGCAAGAAGAAAAATGCAGCAAGGCATACAATTTTTTTTTTTTATGACCTGGCAGGATGAAATGGAAGAAGCTTTTGAATTTGTCGAAACACCTGATCAAATGCGTGCCATCGGCGAAGTTAAAGCTGATATGGAAAGTGATAAGCCTATGGATAGGCTTATTTGCGGTGACGTTGGGTTTGGAAAAACAGAAGTCGCCATGCGTGCAATTTTTAAAGCTGTTACATCAGGGAAACAAGTTGCTGTTGTCGTTCCAACAACGATTCTTGCGTTACAGCACTTCCAAACAATGTCAGAAAGGTTTAAACCGTTTGGCGTACATGTTGAATTAATGTCACGTTTTAGGAGTAAAAAAGAACAAAAAGAAACTATAAAAAATCTCGCAACGGGAAATTGCGATGTCGTTATAGGTACTCATAGACTTTTGCAGGACGGTATTGTTTTTAAGGATTTAGGTTTGTTGGTAATTGATGAAGAACACAGATTTGGCGTAAGGCATAAAGAAAAATTAAAGCAATTTAGAGAAAATATAGATATTATTACGATGTCTGCAACACCAATTCCACGAACATTGTATATGTCTTTATCAGGAATAAAAGACATGTCTGTTATTAATACTCCGCCAAAAAACAGACTTCCTATAAAAACATATGTTGGCGAGTGGAACGAAAATATGGTAAAAAATGCTATAATTCATGAACTTGATCGTGAAGGACAGGTT
This sequence comes from Candidatus Gastranaerophilales bacterium, assembly GCA_944323365.1. Taxonomy (GTDB): domain Bacteria; phylum Cyanobacteriota; class Vampirovibrionia; order Gastranaerophilales; family Gastranaerophilaceae; genus SIG32. The sequence continues at coordinate 10,822 of CALUSG010000007.1, read as the reverse complement.
TTTTATCTGTATAATCGTGTTGAAACCATTGAAGAATTTAAATTTCATTTACAACAATTGCTGCCAAATGCACGAATAGCTGTCGGGCATGGTCAAATGGATGAAAAACAGCTGGAAGAAGTTATTATTAATTTTTCAAACCATGAATATGATATTTTGCTTGCAACGACAATTATAGAAAATGGTATTGATATTCCAAATGCTAATACAATGATAATACATGATGCGGATAAATTTGGTTTAGCACAGCTTTATCAGTTAAGAGGACGTGTAGGACGTTCTCAAAGACAGGCATATTGCTATTGTTTTTATAGAAAAAGCAAAGAAATTACAAAAGATGCAATGCAAAGATTAAAAGCGATAAAAGAATTTACAACTCTAGGCAGCGGATATCAAATAGCATTAAGAGATGTTGAAATAAGAGGAGTAGGCAATATTTTAGGAACAAAACAACACGGACATATGATAAATGTAGGTTTTGATACTTATTGCCAATTATTAGAAGAAGCCGTACAGGAATTACAAGGTGAACATATTGAAAAATCAATGCCAACAATAGTTGATATAAATACAACAGCATTTATCCCTGATGAATGGGTCGGTTCGTCAGAACAAAAGATGATTGAATACAAACGATTGGCGGATGTAAAATCTCAACTAGAATTAGATTATATTACCGAGGAATGGAAAGACAGATTTGCCAAACCTCCTGTATCTGTTGAAAATTTAATAAAATTAATTAAAATACGTTTGGCTGCAACGGATGTAAATATTTCTTTAATTCGTGAAACCTCTGAAAATATAAGGATTTATACCCCTTATAATCAGGCTGAATGGAATATAATTCAAAAAACTTTACCTGGCAATATATTAAAGAAAATAAAGTTTACAATTGCTCCTAAATCTTGTACTGACGGTAATTCAATAATTTTGTTAAACAATATGTATATGAATTTTGATGAAGTATTTAACATTTTGACAGATTTGTTCTATTATATATATAAAGTAATTCACGAATATTAAAAGGAGAAAATAATGAAGGGACAAAAATTACTCGCAACACTTGCAATATCAGCTGTATTGTTTACCGGATGCGGTTTGAAATCTATGCAAGGAATTATTAAAGTTAACGATGAAGTTATTACTCAAGGTCAGTTTGATAAATTATTAGACAAACAAATAGATAATTCCGGATTTAAAAAAATGGGAATTGATATCAAAGGAAATAAAGAAGGTTTTATGTATTTAATGCTCAAAGACAGAGTAATAAATGAATTGATTGTTAATACCCTTCTTGAAGAAGAAATGGCAAAACGTAACATAAAAGTTACTAATAAAGATGTAGATGATGCAATTAAAGATATAATAGTTAATAAAATAGGCTCTAAAGATAAATTAAATATTCTATTAAAACAAAATGGTATTTCAGCATCACAATTCAAAAATGATATAAGACAAGAAGTTAAAATGAGAAAATTGGCTTTACAGTTAGGTAACAGTGAAGTTTCAGAACAAGAAGCCAAAAAATACTATAATGATAATATAGATAAATTTAAGTATCCTGAAAGAGTTAGAGCGTCACATATTTTAGTTTCTGCAAATCCTGCTGAGATTGAAGAAGTTATAACTTCAGATCCTAATAATAAAGATCTAAAACCTGAAGAAGTTAAAGCAAAGGTTACAGAAGAATTAAATGCAAGAAAAGCAAAAGCTGATAAGTTATATAATGAAGCAAAAGCGAATATAGATAGTTTTGCTAAACTTGCAAAAGAAAATTCTGATGATACGGTATCAGCAGAAAGAGGCGGAGATTTAGGCTTCTTTGCAAAAGAAGAAATGGTACCTGAATTTTCAAAAGCCGCTTTTGCACAACGTCCTAATTCTGTTGCTCCGGTTGTAAAATCAGTATATGGATATCATATAATTTTAGTAACAGACCGTTCTGAAGCAGGTCAAGTTCCTTTTGAAAAAGCAAAAGCTGATATTGTAAATATACTTACAACTCAAAAACAATTGGATTTACTTGATAATTTAGTTGAATCATTAAAGAAAAATGCAAAAATTGAATATGTAAATTCAGAATATGATCCACAAAATATTCAAAAAACAGTTCAACAACAGGTTCAAAAACAAATAGACGCATCAAAACAGGCTCAGCCAGAGAAATAGAAGGAAATATAAATGAATTTAGAACACATAAAGAGAGTTGATCCTGTTATAGCAGAACAAATAGAACTGGAGTTAGAACGCCAGCAAGAAACAATAGAATTAATTGCCAGTGAAAATATTACATCACTTGCGGTTATGGAGGCTGCCGGCAGTGTTTTGACTAATAAATATGCGGAAGGGAAACCACATAAGCGGTTTTATAATGGATGTGAACATGTTGACGTGATTGAAGAAATAGCTCAAAAGCGTGCTTGCGAATTATTTCATATGGACCATGCAAATGTTCAGCCGCATAGCGGTGCACAAGCCAATATGGCAGTATTCATGTATTGTTTAAAACCGGGTGATAAGGTTTTGGGCATGGATTTGTCTAACGGTGGTCATCTCTCTCACGGTTCTCCTGTTAATTTTTCAGGTTTATATTTTGATGTGACAAGCTATGGTGTTGATGATAACGGCAACATTGATTACGATGACGTATTAGTAAAAGCTAAAGAACATAAGCCGAAATTAATAATTTGCGGAGCTAGTAATTATTCTAAAATAATTGATTTTAAAAAGTTTAGAGAAATAGCAGATGAAGTAGGTGCATTGTTATTAGCTGATATTGCTCATATTGCAGGGCTTGTGGCAGCGGGATTACATCCATCTCCTGCTCCGTATGCTGATTTCGTTACAACAACGACACATAAGTCACTTCGAGGACCTCGAGGTGGAATTACTATGTGTCGTGAGGAACATGCTTTGGGTATTGATAAGGCGATATTCCCCGGAATTCAGGGTGGACCTTTAGAACATATTATTGCGGCTAAAGCAGTCGCTTTGCATGAGGCTTCATTACCTGAGTTTAAGATTTATGCAGAACAAATTATAAAAAACGCCAAGGCATTAGCTCAAGGATTAATGGATGAGGGCATGGATATTGTTGGAGGTATGACTGAAAATCATCTGATGACACTTGATTTAAGAAGAACAGGAAAAACCGGCAAAGATATGGCTAATGTTCTTGAACGAGTTGGTATAACAGCTAACAAGAATACTGTTCCAAATGATCCGCAAAGTCCTTTTGTAACTTCAGGTATCAGATTAGGTACACCTGCGGTTACAACACGTGGATTCAAAGAAGATGATATGGTTGAAGTTGCTAAAATTATTGCTTCAGCAATTTTTGCCAGTGATAATGAATTAGGATTGCAAAATTTGAGAGAACGTTCTTTGAAGTTATGCAAAAAATATCCTTTATATACTAATTTATGAAAAAACTTTTAATATTTTTATATATTTTGATGATTTGTCCTGTTGTTCAAGCTGAAGTATTAATTCCACATGATACTTTGGAGGTCGCACGTAATGTTGAAATAAAAACCGCTGTTAAGACAGGTGAAATTGTTCGGGTTGGGATTGGAGATACATCTTTTAATAAATATGATTATGATAATGCCGGTATTTTTTCTACCGATGGCATGGATGTTTTGAATAATGATTCGTTTTTATTATCAGTTCCGTCGAATAAAACGGTTAATATAAAATTGTCATCAGACATGTTTGTTTTATCTTATGACAATGGAGAAGTTATTGAGCAGGTTAAGGGGCCTGTTAAATTTATTTGCCGGACAGGTCTTTTAGGCGTTAAAGGACTTAAAAGGGTTGGTAAACAAGCTTTTTACAGAGGTCAAATTGAGATAACAAAATATAATAAAAAAATCGGACGTTTTCATATTGTTAATGTGATAGATGTAGAGGACTATCTTAGGGGTGTAGTTCCGAATGAAATGCCTGTACATTTTGGTTTGGAAGCACTGAAGGCTCAAAGTATTGCGGCAAGAAATTATGTACTATCGCCAAGAACAAAAGCGTATGATGCTTTTGATGTTGTTGACAGTGTTGCAAGTCAGGTGTATTTTGGTGCTGCATCGGAAAAAGAGTTAGCTAATCGTGCCGTAGAAGAAACTGAAGGTGTTGTTGCTTTGTATAACTGGGAGTTAATTCTTGCACAGTATTCTTCAACAGCAGGAGGATATACCGAAAGTTTTTCAAACGTATTTTCTGATCCTAAAACGAAAATGTTTCCTTCGGTGCCAAAACCTTATTTGATAGCAAAACCGGATATGATAAGCCAAAAACCTTTGGATAATGATTTTGATGCCGCAATGTTTTATAAATCCCGACCTGATTCATATGATATGAAATCCCCTTATTTTAGATGGGAAAGGGTTTGGACAAAAGATGAACTCCAAAAAATATTGCAGTCAAATCTTGCGGCACAATCTGCTACAGGTTTTGTCCATCCTGAATTTAATAAAAATGATAAGCTTGCTGAGATTGTAAAAATTGATGTAAAAAAACGTGGTGAATCCGGAAAAATTATTGAGCTTGAAATAGTTACTAAAAATCAAAATTATATAGTTTATAAAGAACTTGTCATCAGAAGACTTTTTACCAATAATGGAAAAGCTTTACCAAGTGCGAATGTGGTATTTGATTATCAATACGATGAAAACGGAAATCTTAATGCTATAAAGGCCTATGGAGGAGGTTATGGTCATGGAGTTGGTCTAAGTCAATATGGTGCCGGCTTTATGGCAACTGAATTAAATTTCCCTTATGAAAAAATACTTAAACATTATTATACAGGTATTACACTTTCAACTAAGCCTATAGTCTTATCTCCGATGTATAATCAGAATGTTATTCAGCAAAATTTTTATACAAAAGATAAACATGCTGAAATAATTGTTGATAATAAGTACAAATTATCGCATTTTTTAGTTAATATTAATGGTAAAGAAAAAAATATTGAACTTTCTAAGAATATTTTCAATCGAGTAGAGCGTATTGATATTTCAAAGTATATTAAGAGTGGAAAAAATACAATTACTTTTTATTATCCTATAGATGAGGATAAGGAAAAAGGTTTAAGAATATTTGTGGAACTGGTGAAAAAAGATGACAACACATTCTGAAACGACAAGTGTATTAAAAGCAGCATGGTTAATTGCTGTAGTAACGGTATTTAGTAAACTTATAGGTTTTGTGAGAGATGTTGTTATTGCAAATTACTATGGAACAACCATGGTATCTGATGCTTATTTTTATGCATATCAAATTCCTGCTTTAGCAATAATTTTGTTAGGAGGAGTCGGAGGCCCTTTCCATAGTGCAACAGTGGCGGTCTTTTCAAAGCTTATTCCTAATTTAAGGGAAAAACCTTCTGTGGAGGTAAGAAAATTATTTTCTACATTTATGACGGCAACAATACTTTTATTTGTCATTTTGGCATTAATTTGTTATTTTTACGCAGAACCTATTATGAATATTATTGTTTCAGGCGGAAGCACTGAACTTATAAAACTTGCGGCTGAACATTTGAAAATAATGTCACCTGTTTTAATTATCGGCGGTATTGTCGGAATTTATTATGGCTTACTTGTTACGTATAGATATTTTATGCTGCCAAATCTATCTCCCATTGTCATGAGTCTTGTTATTATAACAATGGTTATTACATCGTCAAAGTCGGATAATGCGGGTGTAATATTGGCTTGGGCGACTACAATCGGAGCTGTATGCCAATTGATTTTACAGTATCCAAAGATTAGGCAATTAGGTTTTAAATTTCAGCCTAATTTTGATTTTTTTAATAATGTTCAGTTTAAAAATATTTGTGAATTGTTATTTCCTGCGGTGTTAAGTTCTACTGTCGGGCAAATTCATATATATGTAGATATGTTTTTTGCTTCAAGTTTACAAGAAGGTGTATGGACGGCTATTGGTTATGCAAATAGAGTTTTTCAATTTCCTGTAGGAATATTGGTGACAGCTTTTTTAGTACCGTTATTTCCTATTTTTTCAAGGCTTGTTGCAGATAATGATATAAATGGTATAAAAAACTATTTTAATAAAGGTGTAGGAGTTTTGTTTTTTGGGGCTATACCTATAATTATAGGTATAATCGTTCTTGGGTTAGATGGTATAAAACTTATTTTTGAGAGAGGAGCTTTTGATAGTAACGCTACATTTATGGTTACAGAAGCATTATGGTTTTTATCATTTTCTATTCTTCCATATGTATTCCGTGACAGTATAACAAGGGTTTATTATTCCTTTAATGATTCAGCTACTCCGTTTATTGTTGCTTTTTCATCAATTTTATTAAAAATTTTGCTGAACATAATTTTTATAACTAAACTTCATATGGGAATTGGCGGTATAACTTTTTCAACGTCGCTTGTAACCTTATTTAATGCAATTGTTTTAGGTTTGTTAATTTCTAAGAAAATTAACTTAAATTATGGTGAGCTTTTCAAAAATCTTTTAAAAATGATTTTGGCGGGAATTATAACCTTTGTTGTTTGTTTATTAATTGGTTTTGGTTATGATAGATTTGTAGTTTTACCAAAATATGTATTTGAAATTGTAAAAATTGGGTTTGTTGGAATAATTTGTATTGGTTTATATACCTGGTTAAATATATTATTTAAAATGGAATATGCACAGGAATTATTTAATAGATTGAAGGGTAAATTATGCAAATAAAAAATGAAAGAGAAATTATAGAAACATTGGAAGCCGGCGGTGTTATAGCATATGTAACGGATACTGTATGGGGCTTGGGGTGTTTACCGAACAACGAAAAAGCAGTAAAGAAAATTTATGATATAAAAAAACGAGAAGCTCAAAAACCATTAATTTTAATGTCAAACGAAACGTATAACCTTTTGGATTATGTCGCACCATTGCCCGAAAAGGCTTGCAGATTAATAAAGAAATATTTTCCCGGGGCTTTAACTTTAGTTGTCAAAAAAAGTAAAAATACACCTGATTTTATAACCTCAAATATGGACACGGTAGGAATAAGAGTTCCTGATAATGAAGTATTTAAAAGAATTTGTGAGATTATACCAGGACATGTTTTAGCAACAACCAGTGCTAACCTTTCTCATCAACCCTCTGCAAAAAGTTATGAGCAAGCTTATGAAAATATGCACGGACTGGCAGATATGATTATCGAGGATTACGGATACAAATGTAAAGGGTTGGAATCGACTGTTTGCGGTGTATTTGACGATGAATTGAAAATATTCCGTCAGGGTGAAGTTAAAATTTTATAGCAAAAAAGAAATTTTTATGTTTTAATTTTTTTATAAAGGAATTATGATGAAAGTTAATTTAAATAGTTATTTTTCTATTGCCCCATCCCAAAAAGCATGCAAAAAATTAAGACATAGATTATCTAAAGAAAATCCGTCTGTTTCATTTGAGATATCAGATTTTCGTGCTACTTTAGCTGTCAAAAAAAATACTGAAGAAAATGAACTTTTTCTTTCTTTGGCAAACAAAAATAAAGATTCTACAAGTATTTCATTGTATAAAGGTACAATGAGCGGTATAAAAAAATTTTTAACGGACTCAGTACAAGTTATTGATGACAATATCAGATGCCTAAAATACAATTTAAAATTAATTAATAATGAATTTAATACATTTTGGCGGCATTAGCAATTGAAGTTTTAAAATCAGGTTTTAAAATTCCAACTTCAGTAATTATACCGGTTATCAATTCGTGTGGAGTGACATCAAATCCAGGATTTATAATATTAACCCCTTCAGCACAAATAGATTTGCCATTAATATGAGTTACTTCATCATGTGAACGTTCCTCGATAGGAATTTCCTCACCTGTTTTTATGCTTGTATCGATTGTAGATAATGGAGCAGCAATGTAAAACGGGATGTTATGATATTTTGCAGCGATTGCAACGGTATAAGTTCCAATTTTGTTAGCTGTATCGCCATTTGCAGCAATTCTATCGGCACCTACTACCACCATATCAATCATACCTTTTTTCATAAAATATGAACACATGCCGTCAGTAATAAGGGTTGTAGGAATTCCGTCCATTGTAAGTTCAAGGGTTGTAATTCTTGCACCTTGCTGGCGAGGTCTTGTTTCATCGGCAAAAACCTGAATCGTATTGTCTTTTGCAAAAGCTGAGCGTACAACACCTAATGCTGTGCCGTAACCTACAGTAGCCAAAGCTCCTGCGTTGCAGTGAGTAAGGATTGTTGCACCCTTAGGGACGATTTCCGCACCAAAATCACCTATTTTTTTGTTTATATTAATATCTTCGTTTTCAAGCTTTATTGCATTTTGTTTAAGTTCTTCAATTATACCTTTCACGTCTGATTTTGAATTTTTAATAACATCTTTTTGTTTTTCAACAGCCCACATTAAATTTACGGCTGTAGGACGTGATGTAGCCATATAATCAGCTTTTTCGATGAGTTTTTTGATAAATTCATCATGTGGTAAGTCTATTAATTCCTGAGCAAAAAGTACTACACCGTGTGCACCTGCTATACCAATTGCCGGAGCTCCTCTGACTATCATATTTTTTATAGCGTCAAACATTTCTTGTCCTGTTTTTATGTCAACATATTTGAATTCATATGGAAAGAGCGTTTGATCAACCATTCTTGAATAATTATCAATCCATTGTATAGTTCTTATTTTAGATATAAATTCTGTCATTTTTCCTCCGGGTCAATATTGTCATTTTTTAGTGAATGGTATAATTCTATACCATAATATGTTAAAAATCCTGAAAATGCATTAACTGTAGCACTTAAAACAGCCATAAATATTACAAATAAAAAGATTATACCGAAACTGGAGTTCCCTATAGCTGTTGATATACCATAGTTAGTGTAAATTTGAAAAAATATAGATAAAATCATTGTTATTGAAAGATAAAAGATTGCAAAAAATATTGCACTTATAAACCCTATGTATGCTCCCAAAATAATACTAATTTGTGTTGATAGAATTTTAAAGTCATTTGTCTTAAATAAGAAAATTAATATTAAAACAGACGCCAAGCACATTAAAATAATAAAAAATATATGTCCTATAAATGGAATAGTTGTTAAAATTCCGAGTGCGGATCCTAAAATAATACTTAATAAACCTGACTGTTTTAAGATAGTTGTATTCATAGATTACTCCTTGTATGGCAGATTGCAATAGCAATGGAATCAACGGTATCATCTAGTTTTGGCAAATTTTCAATGCCTAGACTTATTTTTACCATTCTATCAACTTCTTTTTTATCCGCTCTTCCGTAGCCTGTCAAAACTTGTTTAACTTCCATAGGCGTATATTCAAAAATAGGTATCCCGAACTTTTCCAAAACAGTTAAGATAACCCCTCTTGCGTGTGCCACGGGCATAACGGTTGTTTGGTTTTTAAAGTAGAATAGTTTTTCAATTGCCGCTTCATCAGGCTGGTATTTATCAACAATAGTTGACATGTCATTAAAAATTTCTAACAATCTTTTTGATTCTCTGTCATCTTTAGATGTTTGAATTGAGCCGGAATGCAGAAGTTTTATATGCTCTCCGTCAAAATCTAATATGCTGTAGCCGACAATTGCCATTCCCGGATCTATGCCTAAAATTTTCATAAGATAATTATAGCATTAATATCAGATTATTTCCAATATGGTTTGAAATTTTTTATAGCTGAATATGCTTTATCAAAATCTCCGTCAAAGTTAATGGCCCTGTCGTCAAGAAATATTGAAGAAAACGGATTTTTGACATCAGTAATATCTTCAATAAAGTCATAAAGGTTGTTTTGTATAAGCCAATTTCTGACAAGAGTTTTATCTCGTACCGTAAAAATTGCGATACGGTAATCTTTGGATAATTTTTGCAGAAATTCATATGTACCATTTTTTATAGGTGCAATAGTTGTTTTGTCATAGTTTCCGGAATATGTGTTTAAAACTCCGTCCAAGTCTATGCTGATAAGTTTTTTCTTTGATTTCTTAGGTTTTGCTTTTTGTATCATAAAAATAATTACCGAAATAATAAGACAAATATTTATCCCAAAATTAATCAAAAGCCCTGTGTCATAGAGTGTTTTGCGGTGCCCTAGAATTTCATTAAAGCGTACAATATAGTAATATAAAATTATCCCGAACTCGACGATATATACATTCCCGTAAAGTTTAGTTTTGAGGGCTATAAAAAACATTAGATTGATGACAGGAAAATACACCCACGCCGCATAAAATAACTCCAAAAAGGCAGCAGAACGTTCAAAATCGTATGCCACAGGAATGTTTCCCATCCATAAAAAGTAATAGAAAATATATGTTATATTAATCCAAATGAATACGAAAAATTTTTTGTTAAAGAAAGATGTCATGTTTTCTCCTTTTATATTTTTCAAAGCAAAATACAATAAAGATAATCGAATATACCGTGACGATTTCGGTAAAACTTTTCCTGCGTACTGTGTAATCGTTAATCCAATAGTTATACGGCAAATCCAGGGCGGTGTGGGCGAATTTGCAAACCCAATCCGCATACGGGTTAAACCAAAACCGTACAGCAAAAGCCATATGCGGATATACCGCAAGAAATATAAGTATCGATGTGAAGGTTTGTTTTAAAAATTTATACATTTTTCCTTTAATAAGAATAATTAAAATTTATTAACAATAATATTATTTTTAATTATAATAAAGAATTTTTAATTAAATTAACTAGATATAGCCAAAAAAATAAATTACCATATACATTATGGTAACAAGCAGTGACATAAAGAAAATTTTTGGTACTAATGTAAAAAAAGCTCGAGTTGCAA
>CALUSG010000006.1 GCA_944323365.1 Candidatus Gastranaerophilales bacterium | reverse complement strand
AACCTGGCTTGTGATGCAGCCATACCCATGACTTTGTCCCTTTCGTTTTTTTCCTTGTAATATTATATTCGGCAGAGTTATCTATTTTCTTTAATTTTTTTACTCTTTTTCGTTACATTTCGTTACAATGGAGGATATGAAGAAAACTTATAAAACAGTCTTAAGGGTATCTATAACAACGTTTAAAGCACCTTGTTGATCATTAAAAACGGTTTTACAATCATCGCAGGCTTTTTTATAAAAATCACTATCAGAAAGTAATAAACGCATGTATTTTTCTAACTCTAGCGGTGTTTTAACGATTTTACCGGCATTAGATCTGCTTAAAATCCAGTATATATCTCTAAAATTATGAATATTGGGACCGGTTATTACAGGTTTTGAAAAAACAATACATTCAAGAGGGTTATGACCTCCGGTTTTGTTGAAACTGCCGCCAATAAAAGCAAAATCACATAGTGAATATGTTTTAGTTAATTCACCTATTGTATCTAAAATTATTATTTCTTTATTATTAAAATTATCGTTTTGAGAACGTAAACCATATGTTAACGTGCTCTTTTTAATTAAATCTTTTATTTGAGGCACTCGTTGGATATGTCTTGGTGCAATTAATAATTTTATGTCAGGAAAATCTTTTTTTAATTTTGAAAATACATTTAATATTATTTCATTTTCGCCTTTGTGTGTACTTCCAGCAATAATTATTCTGTAATTTCCCAGTTTAGTAAAGGATTCTGATTTTTTAATGTCAAATTTAAGATTTTTCATGACACGAGTAATTTTTTTAGGGGCCCCGATGGATATTAATTTTTCCATGTCTTCACGACTTTGCGTTAGAATACCCGAATAATTAGATAAAACATGTTTAAAAAATCTTTTAAACAGACGATATATATTATATGTCGAATCAGACATTCTTCCGTTAATCGTAAAAAGAGGGATGCCCTTTTTTTTGCAGCTATCGGCAAAAATTGGCCAAATTTCAGTTTCAGCGATTAAAACTACTGAAGGCTTTATTTTATTTAAAAAAAGATTAACACAACTTGGTATATCAAAAGGAAAGTAAGTGATATAGTCTGCAATTTCGTCAAATTTTTTATGAGCAATTTCTTGTCCGGTTTTTGTTCCTGTAGTTAATACTATTTTATAGTCAGGGAAGGTTTCTTTTGTTTTTTTTATTAAATTTTCAAGAGCAATAATTTCCCCTACCGATACACCATGATACATTATTATTTTGTCAGTATTTAGATTTGGTTTTTTAAAAAATCCTAATTTTTCTTTCCAACCATATAAAAATTTACCGTTAAATACCCTAACTAAATAATATATAGGTAATAAAATTATAAATAATAATGTTGATAGAATACCATAAATAAACATGATGGTTATTATTATATCTCAAACATTGACATTGAGTCAAAAAATTTATAAAATATTATTATGGCAATAGTATATATAAGTTTTGGATCAAACAAAGGCGATAGAATAGGTTTTGTGCAACAGGCAACAAGCCTTTTGGGGGCTGTTGAGGGTATAACAATAGTGAGGGCCTCTGCATTTTATGAAACAGAACCATGGAATATGACATCTGAAAATTGGTTTGTTAATGCGGCAGCAGAATTGAAAACAAATTTGTCACCAAAAAATTTGTTGGAAGAATGCCAGCGTATTGAAAAGCAGCTCGGTCGTGAACGTGAAAATGAAGATGCGTATGATGATAGAAATATAGATATTGATATTTTATTTTATGGAAATGAAATTATAAATGAAAATAATTTAATAATTCCCCATAAATTTGTACATCTCAGGGCATTTACACTTGTCCCAATGCTAGAGTTAGCTCCGGATTTTGTACATCCTGTTTTTAATAAAACGATTACTGAATTGCATAATGATTTAGAAAATCCTGAAATGGTATTTTTATATGGAACAAGAGTCAATATCTAAAGTTGCAATAATCGGTGCAGGGCCGGCCGGCTGTATGTGTGCTTATTTTTTACAAAATTGTTTTGATGTGACTATATATGATTACGGCAGTCCGTTAAGAACGCTTTTGCCAACAGGCGGCGGCCGTTGTAATTTAGCTTTTGCAGAGTATGATTTTAAAGAGCTTGCAAAAAATTATTATAGGGGCGAAAAATTTTTATATTCGGTTTTTTCACGATTTTCCACTTTTGATACTATTAATTTTTTTAATAAAATCGGAGTAGAAACATATACACAAGAGGATAATAGAATTTTCCCTTTATCGAACAGTTCAAAAGATGTTCGTAATAAATTTTTAAAAGCATTGAACAGGGTAAAATTTAAAAAAGAACTTATTTCAGAAATTAATTTTGATAAATATAAGTATGTTGTTGTTGCAATAGGAGGACATTCATCTTATAGTTTATTAAAAAAAATAGGTCATACGATTGTTTCTCCAAAACCTTCTTTAGTCGGCTTAATAACAGATGAAAAATTTCCTGTCGGAATATCTATTAAAAACGTTGCCTCCTGCGGTTTCGTTGATGATATTTTATTTACGCATGAAGGAATTTCCGGGCCTTTAATTTATAAAATTTCGTCATTGAATGCACGAAAGGAATTTCCATATAAGATAAGTTTGGATTTCTGCGGTGATATTGATTTGCAAAAATTGTTAAATGATAATCCGCATAAATCAATTAAAAATCTATTGTCTGAAATTTTGCCTAAGAAATTCGCCCAACATTTATTGGATAGAGCCGGTATTTTTGTTGATGAAAAAAGCCATAATATTAATTCAGTACAAAAAAATACTATATTAAAATATCTTAACTCTTATGAAATTTTGGTTAAAGGAACTTCAAAAAACGGAGAAGTCGTGACAAGCGGAGGTGTTCTGCTTGATGAAGTAGATTCAAGAACAATGCAGTCAAAAATTGTTCCAAATTTATATTTTTGCGGCGAAGTTTTAGATATTGACGGACTGTGTGGTGGATTTAATCTACAAAATTGTTGGTCTACAGCATTTGTAGCTGCTCAGGCTATTTTAGGCAATCGATAGTTCTTTCTTTAAATCTTCTTTGACCTGAAAATCTTTATTACCGCCCAAATATCTAACCGCAATCATCATCAAAGGTGCCATAACCCCTAGAGCCCCTATACATATTCCAATATTTTTTAATACTGATGCTCTTTTTAATTTTTTAACACCTTTCAAAAATTCTTCGGGAGTTTTACCTGATTTATTGTATTCTGCGTATAACTCTTGAAGTTTTGCATAAATACCTTTTATTCCTTTTTTATTTTCAACGTTTCCAAAATCTATATATCTTCTAGTATCAATTGCATTTACATCTTTAAATTCTTTATGAGGAAGTCCTAGTGATTTTTTTAATTTATTAAACCAGTTATCTTTGATTGTTATTAATTCATCAGATTTTTTAGCCATTTTAACTATAAAATCATCAGGATTGTCGTACAGATATTGATAAATTTCAACATCACTTTTTTGTATAGGGAAATTTTTTATGCTTTGTTCAATTATTGTCAAGCCATCTTTATTTTTTGATTTTAAAGCATTAAGTAATTCTTCACTTTCAATCACTCTAGCATCAAGCTCGATTGGTTTGCCTTTTGCAGCTGCTTTCTTTTCAAAAAATCTTTGAATAGGTTTGCTTGCAAAATACATAAAAGCCCATGTTGTTCCTTCTTTTATTGTATAGCCTAAAAATTCCTGTTTGTTCCTGGAGTCGGTCAATCTTTCGGCAGTAATAGAACCATCGACAATCATTAAATTTTGAACAGGATCGAACATGAAATTTTTCAATGTAGTTGCAAATTTTCCTGAACCGGTAAAAGATGGGTTTTGTCCGGTTGAGTTTTCTCCTGCATTTTCTAAAAATTGTCCAAATGAAGTCTTGGTATAATGATATTTTTTGGCAAGCGTTGCTCTTTCTTGTAAAATTTCTCTTTTTGCAGCTTCTTTTGTCTTTTTATGTCTGTATTTTGTAAGCATTTTATAAGAAAGTATTGTTAATGCCGTTGCTATACCAAATTTTGACAGTGCAAGATTTTTAGCAAATTTGGGGTTTTCTTTTAATTTTAGAAGATTTTTTTTAATGTCTTTTGGGGCAAGTTCAATTGCTTTATCGAGAATTTCCGGATTGTCCAGTAATCTGACGTCAATTTTAGGATCTATTTTCATTGCTTTATAAAGTGTATAATCAATAGTTTTTTTAAATACAGGCAGTCCAAAAAGCCAAATAGCTTGTGTTCCAAATTCATCAAGAAATCTGTCTTTCCCTTCTAAAACATCACCTGTTATATACGAACCTGCGGTTAAGCCTAAACTATTAGCAACGTCTTTTACGGCAAGAGGAACTAGAGAACTGCTGTTCCCCAGGGTTGAGTATATTTTGCTTGCATTTATTATTGGTATCATATTTTATCCTATTCAAGTTTTGTGAAAATTTTTATTGCTTTTAATGAATTTTATTTTTACTTTTTTTTACAAAAAAATAAGACCTTTGAAAGGTCTTGAATATCTTTATACGAATAGCAAATCTCTCGTTATATAAACAAGCCTTTCATAAAAGTATTTGTTATTCGTCGTAATTGTTTTTCCATATTTATTAATTTATCACAATAAAAAAATAATGCAAGTAGTTCATAAATCTTTATTGCAATTAAATCAATTTATATGTTATAATTAATTTTATGGTTGGTAAGGTTATGAAAAATAAAAAAATTTTTGTAATTATTTTAATATTGTTACTATTATTCGGGTTTGTAATATTTATAAGAAATAATATTTATGTATTTACTTATGTAAACCCTTTAAATAATACAGAGGTATATCCATATATTTCTAATATAACTAAAAAAATCGATTGTGTTTTATATAAAACACAACGAATGGTTAATAATAATGCTTTAAGCATAAAGACATTATATACGGATGCCTATGGAGCAGGATTTACAAAAAATAATTTAACAACAAAAGATCTTAATTATGAGGCCGGTATATATTTAGGTAAGTTTGAAAATTCAGAAAAAGGTGCAAAAGATATTTTACTGGCTATCAAGATTTATCAAACATTTTTGATAAGTAATTTTGAAAATTCAGATATTCATATCCAAGTAACAAAATTAAATAATAAAAAAGATGATTTATCTATAGTAATAAATTCATTGAAAAATAAAGATAAGAATTACAATGTTTCATACAAGAACAAAACATATACTATTCCTGAGGGCAATATAGCAATACCGCAAACAGATTATAAAATTAATCTTTATACGGATAAAATAGTTTATTCTAAAGAACAAAGACAAATTTTGCAAAAACTGAATTTAAATATAATTTTTTATGCTGATATAATTTCTGATAATACAGCAAAACGTTTTAAAATAATTGAATTAACTCCTGAAGGATTAATCTTACAAAATTCTTTGTTGGATTATCAGGTGTTTACTAATTTAAAACCGTTAAGTTATCTTAGTCAATGCTTAAAAACAATAAATGAAGATGATTATTTGAAATTTATGTTAAATACTAATACTAAAGATAATGCTGCAAGTATAATAGCAAATGTTGTTAAGGATACTGCAACATTAAGTTCAGTTGTACAGATGGATGTAGCAAAGGAAATATATTCAAATGTAGATACTGCCATGGCTAATAAATCAGTAATATTTCTTGATGATTATTACATGGCAAATGAAGTTTTGAAGAGTATTTTAAGCACTCCAACATTTGCCAAAAGTTTTGAAAAAGAAATAACAGCTCATGTAAAAGACATGGAAAAAATTCTTGCTGACATGATAAACGAAAGTTCCATGACATATTCAGAACTAAAACCATTATTTGCATATCAAAGCGACATAAATAATAATATTAAAAATTTGAACAAATTAAAAATAACAGTTCAAGAAAACTCAAAACAATTGGATAATTATATAAATACTTTAATATCAAATAAAACAAATAATAAGTTTGTTGCTTATAGTTTATATATCCAAAAAATCAAGGAAAACCCTTCTATACAAAAGAGTTTAAAGGCCAATATATCAAAATTAAAAAATCAATATCACATACGTATAAAAGCAGGATTAATAAGATAAAACTCTTGACATTGAATTTTGTTCTTAATAAAATAAGACATGTGACGCCGGCATAGCTCAACGGTAGAGCAACGGTTTTGTAAACCGTAGGTTGTAGGTTCGATTCCTATTGCCGGCTATTTGCCTAACAAGCCCTTGTGGCTC
>CALUSG010000005.1 GCA_944323365.1 Candidatus Gastranaerophilales bacterium | reverse complement strand
TTTTGGAAAAGGCATACAATTTGGGTAAAAATATCTAATAAGGATTTTGTAGATTAAATTTATTATATAATTTTTGTAAAAATAATTTAGCAGGTGGTGAAAACACTTGATATTTTTTCCAAACAATATCAAGCCCGGATTCGAGTTTTGGGCTTAAGGGTCTAAAGCAGATTTTTGTATTATTTTTTATTAATTTGTCAAGAGTTATTGCAATTCCCATCCCGCTTTCAACCATTATAGCCGCATTATATACCAAGTTATATGTTGCGACTATATTTAGTTTATCAAAGCTTTCGCCAAACCAATTTAAAAAACCGCTGGCTGCTGAATATTTTTTTGACATTTGCCGTGAGGCAATAAGTGGTTCATTAACAATATCATTTAAATGTATTAAGTCTTTTTGTGCTAAATGATGTTTTTTAGGTATAAGAATTCCCCAAACGTCTTTTTTAGGAATTGTTATGTTATCATATTTTGATAAGTCTATTGGTTGAATTAATACTCCGAAATCTAATAAGCCTTTATCCAATTTTTCAGTAACATCTTCCGCATTTCCGCTATAAATATGAAATTTTATTAGCGGGTATTCTGTTCTTAATTCGTTCATAACTTCGGCAATATATTTCATTGATTCAGTTTCTCCACAGCCAATATATATATCGCCTCCGACAATATCATTGATTGATTTAAATTCTGCTTCTGTTTTTTCAACCATTTCAACGATTTCTTCGGCTCTTTTCCGGAGAATCATTCCTTCAGGTGTTAATTTAACTTTATATTTCCCTCGATCTAAGAGCTTCTGTCCTAATTCTCTTTCTAAATCTTGTAACTGTCTTGAAAGTGTTGGCTGGGTAAGATGAAGCGAATTCGCCGCACCGGTTATGCTGCCTTCTCTTGCTACTGTTAAAAAATATTTTAATACCCTAATTTCCATATTTTTTATAATAAATTTTTTAATTATGCCTGTCAAGTATTTTTAAATATGTAATATAAGTATTTGCTATTTTTCAAGTATGGTAAATAATAATTATGTAACGACAAATTTTGAGGAAAAGTAAAATATGGAAATAATCAGAGTAAACACCCCCAGAGGAATAGAATTAAAAGGTGCTATTTGGGAAAGTGCATCACTTGACACTGTAGTTGTAATGATGAGTGGAATATGTTCAAACGTATTTCAAAATGATTTACTGACGGCAACAGGTGAATTATTGAGTAAAAATAATATAGCATTTATTGCAGGACAAGCTATGGATGCATTTTCGTGTATTGCTTATTCTGATTTTTCAGCAGGCAAACAAAAATATACAGGAACTGTTTTTGACGATTTTTCAGTTGTTTATGAGGATGTCGCAAGCTACGCAATGTATGCTAAAAATCTTGGATTTCGTAATATAATTCTTGCAGGTCATTCACTGGGATCAAATAAGATTATTCATTATCTCGGAAATACATCAGACAATTTCGTAGATTATTTTATCGTATCTTCGCCTGTTGATTTGGCCTATTGGTTCAAGGTTATGCCAAACATATCCGAGTGTATTACGTTGGCAGAAAAATATGTAGGTGAAGGACGTGGTGATGAAATTTTACCATATTTGTTCGGAGGCTTTTCACCAATGTCAGCTGAAACGGTTTTAGCGTTCCAAAATGCATATAATCTTAAAAATTGTCCTGTTATAAGTAACGAGGGTGAAACAAATTCTTTGTTTAATATTAAAATTAGCGGGTCTTTTATTATAGGAGCTAAAGATAGTCTAACAAATGGGGATCCAAGAGGGTTTATGGAAAAAATTAATTCGTTTTGTAAACATCCTGAAAACAACGAAATAATTGTTATTCCTGATGCTTCACATATTTTCTACGGCAAACATAGAGAATATGCACAAACAATTTTAGATAATGTTAAGTCCGCTTTTGTCAAGATATAACATATTATTTATATAAAGCACGGCTAAAAAGCCTGTAAACATTTTGAGTATATGCTCTTGCGTCATCGTCTGTTCTGAAAATACCATCTATATGTCGTTCACATTCTGTCCAAGCGTCAGAGCCTTTTACTTCAACGGCATGTTCCATTACCTGGTGTGTGTTAATATATGGTGCTAATGGTAATATATCATTCATTTGCATAAAAGCAGGGAGTTTATCTTTTGGATTATCGTAACCAAATAAACAAGAATTCAGTCTATTTAATCTTTCTTCTAAAGTTTGTTCTCCATAATCATTGTCGTTAGAAACTTCAGGACCTGCTGCATAATTATAAGACTCGGACTGCTTTCTAGATTCGTGTTTAACGTTTTCAATATCTGCAGATTCTCCCCAGTTTGTACCTGCTGTAAAGCCCATTTGCTGATATACCGGATTATCGCTGCATTTTTCTCCAATAAATGATAAGTCAGTTCGTCCGGTTTGTTCTCTTATTTTATGCAAAATATAAGCCATTTGCTCCTTATTTGGAACATCACCTATTCCGCAATAGCCATTCATATCAATAATATGTTTTGCACTATCAAAATATATTGCATCAAATCCTAGCTCAATTGCCCATACACAAGCATCAATATATGCTTTTTCATGTTTTTGCCATGAAAATTCTTCACCTTTTACATTTAATTGTCCGGATGAAATTGGTAAGCGTATACCGGTTTTAAATCCCAAAAGATGTGCCAAATCATTAAATGCTTTGACTTGTTCATCATCTCCCATTTTATAATCTAAGCCTCTTGCCGTCAGGTTCTTGCTTATTCCGTTGTGTAAATTGACATGATAAAGTGTTTCGTCATGTGTTGTCCCGTCACCGTAAAATGACGGATATAGTTGGGATAATATAATACAATTTGCAGCATTTTCAGCTGACGGCGGTATCATTGTCATCAATTTCATTGTGTTTAAAAGACCGTCAGAAATTTTTCCGTTTTCATATTTTGCTATAAGTCGTGGATTTATTTCTATATAATTTGCATATCGCCCCCAGTTATCTCCTCGAATATCAGGTTTTGGAATATAGTCGGGAATTCGTTTTTTGCCTGTTAATGTCATAATTGAATCAATTGTCTGCTGGGGTGTTCTTCTTAAAACTTCGTTCGGGTAGGCATTAACCCATTTTTTGTAACCATATTCATATATATGATTATCTGTCCAATCATCATGTTTTGGTAAATTATTATTACTTGTCACCCAATATAATTTTTTGACAGGCTGACTATCGCCATAATAACCTGTAAAAGGAATGTAATAATTAAGATTTTTTATTGTTTGTGATACTTGTGTTTGTTTATATTCTGTCTTTTTGGGAATTCGGCTTTGTATATAAAAACCGGTTATCGGGATTATTTTCATATTACTAGTAAGGTTTGTAAAAAATTTTTTTGCTAAAAAATGTCGATACTTATGAATATGAATCTTAAAACCGGACAACTAGTTTTAGGATTTTAAAATTTTTGTTATATATAATGACAAGGTGTAGAGAGTGATATTATGTATATGATTTTTGATTTAATAAATTTGACTTATATATCAAATATAACAAAATGTAAAGATAAATTTAAAAAGAGCTAAAACCCAGTTATAATGCCTGTATGGTATGGTATGGTATGGTCGAAGTGTGCGTATGGCAATAAAGATGGGCACAAATTTTTAATAGGAATATAAGCAATGTGTGCTTAAAGAAAGGAGGATAAATGCCATACAGGATACAAGCGGGAGATACGTTGGCAGGGATAGCCAAAGCGAATGGAACGACGGTACAGGAATTAATGAGATTGAATCCGGGGATAAAAGACGGGAATTCAATATTTGCCGGCGAGGAAATAGTTTTACCCGGGGAGTCAGCTAAGTCATTAATAGAGGAATCATTGAGGACGGCATTAAAATTAAATCCAATGACTGCAACGACTTATTATGCATTAAATAGAGAAGAATTAAGAGAGGATGTAAATAAGTTGAAAGAAGCACATGAGAAGATGAAACCTGTAAAGATGGTACTGGAGAGTATTACAAATCCGGTAATGGGCTTAATAAATACGATGAAGTTAATATTTTCAAGAGATTAAGAGAAAGGAGTAAAGATGGGAATAGAATTTAATGGTAAAGTGCCAGAGATTAAGTTAGGCAATAGTGACGAGAAAAAGTTAGTAATCCCCCGTGAAGCGGATCCGGCAGAAATAGGTAAACTTCTTGGACAGCCGAAAAAGATTTTGCCGGCCCCCGCACAAGGTGCTATACGTATAAACTGGGAGGAGGTTGAAAGGATTCAAGAGCAGTTGGGGTTAAAGAAAAAGGAACCTGCAAAACCTACTAAGGAGAATTTGGAAGCGAAAGCCAAGTTAAATGAAATGGTTTCATCAACCGGAGTAAAATATTCAGATGCAGAACAAACAATAAATGATATTCGTGCAAAATATAATGATGATAAATATTTTACTACAGTTCGTGTTCAACAAGATGATAACTCTCCAGTCCTGAGTTATAACTTACCGGTTGAAGTTAAAAAGTTTGTTCCTAGTAGATTGCCCGAACCTGCAAGAACTGAATATCTAGAAGCTATAGCCGCAAAAGAAGAAATAGAAAATAATAACGAAGCATTGGTTAAAAAAGCCGGTCCTGCGGTATCTAAATCTCCTGATGATTATACAGGTGTTTTGGCTGTTGAGGTTGATGCTACAGATTCTGTGAAATTACCTTATCAAATTAAGCCTTTAGAGGGTACAGATTCTGTGAAACTACCTTTTCAAAATAAGCCTGTAGAGTTGACTGAAAAACAAAAAGCAGCGAGAGAACAATTGAATGATAAAGTTTCATCTACAGGTGTCAGATATGAGGATGCTAAAAATATATTAAGTGAAATTGAAGCAAAATATAAGGATGATCCAAACTGTCAATCAATGTTTAACTCTCACCAACCTACAAATATAGCTTTATATATTGCACCACGTAGTGCTTTTGATCCATATAAACTTCCGGAACCTGCAAAAACAGAATATTTTGATGCATTAACTTGTGTACAAGAAATTCAAGAGAAAAATTCAGCTCTCGTAAAACAGGCAGGACTGGGATTTATTTCATCTCCTTCGAGAGATTATTATGATGAATATCAAGGTTATCAATATTTATAGGAAAAAATGGTTGGAATATTCCAACCATTTTTTTTTTAGTTGCTTAAAATTTTACGTTGATTTGTCTTTAGGTCAAAGTTCAAATCACGTTTTTTTAATTTTAGGATTATTCAGAAATTCTTCCCGGAAGAACAACGCCGCCTTTAAGGTTCTTTTTGTAATATTCAACGTGAGGCTGAAGTACGCTGTCAAGGACTTCAGGGAAGTCTATATTTTGCATAATTTTTTCAACAATTTCTTGATAAACTGTTGCATATGCTCGTAATTGAGTCATTGCCCCTGCTGCTTCAGGAGTTAAGCCCATTCCTCTTGTTTCAACTGATTCATTGAAGAAAGCCCCCATGCTTTCGTAAGATTTTTCAAGTGCCTGAATATAGCTTTCTGCATTTTCTCTGCAAACACCATGATCTTTTGGAGTGGTAAGTGCAAATGCAAATTTGTTTGCAGGATTGAAATGTGCTTCGGCACTGTGGTGCATTGCATCAGGAACTTTTGCAACCTGTTTTAATGTATTTTTAACTGATTCATTTTGCATTTGTGCATGCCAGTATACAGTATTTTCAAAAATTGAACCCATATACTGATGTACTGATGTTAAAATTCCGTTTAGTGTTGCGTTTGCCCAAAAAATACCTTCTTTAAGTGCAATGTTTTTGTCCAAATCAGCTGTTAAAGCACGTGATGAAATTTCCTGAGCAGCCTCAAGCATTTGAATCATATCGGATTTTTCCATACCGGCATATGCCAATGTAAATAAAGCATGATCGTCAAATGCTGAAAATCTTCCGCCTACATCATCATGGATATATAAATCGCCAAGCCAGCCTTTTTCGTTTGAAGTTCTTCTGAGTTCGCTCTTTTCTGCATTGCCGTCTGTTACTGCTATAAAGTGTTTTGCGGCTAGTTCTTCATAGTTTGAATGACCTTTTGCTTTGTATTCATTTTCAAGCATTGTTTGTACTCTCAAAAATCCGTCTTTTGTTTCAAAAGTTGAACCGGATTTTGAGGCAACAAGATAATTTGACTTTGTAACGTCACCTAATCTGTACAAATATCTTTCCAAACTTGCGGAATCAACATCTGAATAGAAAAGGATTTTATCTTGATTAACATTCAAGCCGTTAATACTTAACATGTGTTCAACGGTATGTTTTGAACCGCCGATGCCGAGTACGCTTAATTTTTCGGCACCTGTTTGATTTTTTAATTTTTCAGCAAGTGAATAAATTTCATCAACACGTTTGATTTGTTCCTGAGGTAA
>CALUSG010000004.1 GCA_944323365.1 Candidatus Gastranaerophilales bacterium | reverse complement strand
ATACGCTGATGTAGCTCAGGAGGTAGAGCACTTCCTTGGTAAGGAAGAGGTCGCGGGTTCGAGTCCCGCCATCAGCTCCACTCAAAAAAGCCACTGTTTACAGGGCTTTTTTCATTTTCCAGAACTTCAAAAATCAATCGACGAAATTCAATTGGCTGTCAGAAAAGTGCCCATTGGCTGTCAGATCTATTGTTAAAATTCGATTGAATTTTTGAAAAATCAATCTCCCTTTCCCGACCTGCCAAAAACGCCCTAAAACCCCCTATTTTTCACCCATTGGCTACATTTGGCTGTCAAGAATTTTGCTTAAAATTGGATTGGGATTGTAATTTTAAAAATGTGTCAATGTAATGTGTATAGAGGATTTAATCTGTAAAACAAACACTTCGCAAGCATATCTGTCTGTGGCGAGAGATATGCTTGCGAATGGATTATGGTTTTACATTATATTCTTATAATAGAATCGTTGTGCTTGTATTTATTAAAACGTTTTGCTTCAAACAAATGTACAAAGTTGGTAGCATTTTCGCGACAATATTCATATAGTTCTTTGCGGCAATTTTCCATCCAACCATCGAAGCTTTGTTCGGATCCCTTTGAGAGCAGCTCACTCATATCGGTGAGATCTTCCTCGGGAATTTTTTTATCTGCGGTATTATAGAATTGTAGTGTAAAATGTATGTAGGTGTGAACAGAATAACGCAAACTTCTTGAAAACTTGGCACTGTTTATTAAACCTAGCATATCAAATAAACCATCGTCAAATAATTTCCAAGCATCATCATATGAACATTTATTTTTCAGTTGATAAATGGCTTGGTCTAGTTTATTTCTAGCGATAGCATGGCGAATCTGGTATGATGCCGGCCTTATTTTAAGTGCCTGGTCTAAGAAAATGCTTGAGTCATCAAATTCATGAACCAGTTGTTTTGCCAAACCCCGTTGCAACCAAAAGTAACTTATGTTGCAAAACTTTTTTTCCAGTTTTGCGAAAAGAGATATAATGTTTTTGGCACTAATTTTAAGACTTCTATACAAAGAATCCTTCTTTAATAGTTGCTCAAAAATATCTTTCCAACGATTATTTGAACTTTCATTAAAAAGGTTTGCTATTGAATTTAGAATATTGTAGACGATGTCGCAACGCTCTTCTTCTGAAATTGAATATAAGAAAGCATCGTAAGCATTTGAACATCTTAACATCACACCACTTGATGATCCAAAACCTACAGCTACATTTTCAAGGGCAGAAGTGTCTATTGAGGGACAGTTAAGCATAAGCAAATATTCACTTATGTTATGTATCCCCATTTTTGATAAAACACATAAACATTTGAAGTAAGTCAAGGTATCTCTTGAGGCTTTAAATTTTAAATCATCCAATTCTTTCTTGAAATAAGATTTAAAACCCATTCCTTGTGTCAAATTAAACAAAAATTCGACAAGATATTTTGATTCTTTTATCTGTATTATCGCATTGTGTTTTTCAAGTCGATTAAGCTTTCCAAGCCTGTTTTTTTCTTTTAATTTATTGTACACTATAGTTGAATTTATATCATTTAACTCATCATTTACTTCCCATTCTAGCACGCATGGCAAATCATATAATTCGTGCTTTTTGCTAGTATGCTTTTTCGTTTCGGATATTAAAATGAAAATAAAAGATTTGATGTGTTTTGGAAGTTGAGTTACGGCTTTGGCTATATGTTCATAGAGGTATGCGGCGTCCTCGATCAACACAGCTACCTTACTTAAGTGTGTGGCCTTGTTTACATAATTCATAAACAATTTTAATTCGTCTTCTCCAGCACAATCGTAGGAATAAGCCGAGTATCCATCCTTGTAGAGTTCTACAAGTAGACGTTTTGCAACTACACTTTTGCCTATGAATGACTTGCCACAAATTGTTAACACATAGCAACAATTGACAGATTCGCGCTCTATTCTGTTTTTTACCTTTGCGGTTTTTGTATTAACTATATCCCAATTGGCAAATATATCGGCAAATATTGCTCGGTTTCCATAATACAAATGACTTTCATAGGCTGGGTTTACAGTGGCACAATCCTGAACTTTTTGAAAACCGTATTGTTTAAGCAAATTTTCACAACCGATCAAATCCTGTTCTGATTTTTTTAATTTTGAACATTCATTCAAAAATTTTTCTGTATTCCATTCAATAAGATAAAAATTGCTTCTCTTTTCAATAAAACGTTTCAGGCCATAATCAGCTTTTGGTGTAATGAAGAAATAATTATGCGTGTCGTTGACATAGCCTGCATTCATAGTTTTTTCCAAGATAACACGTATGTCAGACTCATTGAAGTTAGTACCTAAAAATATGATATCGTTTTTAAAAAAATCTGCGCAAAATTCCTTTATCCTATGGTCTGCGTGGGCAATATTGCCTGCATATTCATCACAATTAAAAACGAAACCGTTATCTGGATTGTTAACACAGCCGTGAAGTTTAATTATTTCACGTATATTGTTGGTATCTTTTCTAATGGCATCATTTTGCACTACGAACTTAATTCCGTTGTCAGCATATATATTTTCGACCAAATCGTCTATATTAAGAGTGTAGATTTTTTGCCAATAATAATCGCAAAGTAAATTGTGATATGGATTTGTAGGAGATGGTCTTGTTCCTTTAAAAATGCTAATGAGGGTTTCGCGTAACATAGTGCCTCTCCCTTCATCAGTAATGGTCTGACAAAGTCTGTCTAAACTATAATCTTGAACATTTTTTAAGTCATCTTTTGTTAATTGTGCTGGAGGGTTATTTATGTAGAAGTGATCGAAAATTATTTTTTTCAAATCCTCACTTGTTGGCAACGGTATATCATTACATTGTGCATCGCATGAAAATCCAGCTCCCAAGAAAAGTATCGGGCTCCTAGTGTTTAAGCTGTCAATAAGTAGTTCTTCTATTTTGCACATAATATCGCTCCTGTTCCGACTTCTTAAATATTAGTGGAAGTCTATGTAAATATTATACTTGCTGGAAGAAGATGTGTCAATATGCATATTGTAATGGTGCATAACGTTGTATATTGTACTGTTATCTTAACTAGTATTTTAATGCCAATCATATACTATGTCCTTAGCAATATAAGTCGTAAAAGAGCTCGGCGACGGGAATCCGTCGGGCGAGATAGGCGAATAATGCTTTGATTGTGGAGAAGATAGATAGTAAATAGAATCCCCCACCTTGTGGTGGGGGATTTTGTTAAGTAAAAGTG
>CALUSG010000003.1 GCA_944323365.1 Candidatus Gastranaerophilales bacterium | reverse complement strand
CTCCGCTTGCTTCCTCATCCTGACCTATCATCGCTGTTTGTTTATTCGCTAAGCCAAAATATATATCCTGATTGTTTGTTGAATATCTCCACGGTGATGAGGTGTCTACTATTCGTCTTTTTGTCATTAACGGTGCAAATGCCGCCAGTATTATTGTCAATACCAGCATTACTACCATCATTTCCGCTAATGTAAACGCATGTTTATTAATCTTTCTCATAATAATTATCCCCCCGTATTTTTTTATTATACCCGATTATTGTTTTCAGGGCAACATGTTAATGAAAATTTTCTTTACTATTTTTAATGCTGAGTTTATAATCAAATTATGTCTAACCCTAGAGAAATTAAATGGGCAATGTTTGTTGTAACAGCTGTTGGTAATTTTATTGCTATGCTGGATTCAACAACCGTTAATTTGGCATTATACCCGATGTCAAAGGATTTGGGTGTGTCTATATCTGTAATTCAATGGGTAATGATTGGTTATATGCTGATTTTGACGGTATTTTTGCCGTTTTTCGGAAAATTAGGCGATATTTTTCCAAAAAATAAATTGTATTCAACGGGGTTTGTAATTTTTGCAATAGGTGCATTTTGCAGCATGTCGTCACATAGTTTTGGATTTTTGCTGGCGTCAAGGTGTTTTGAGGCATTAGGAGCGTCCATAATGCTTTCTAATGCTCAGGCTATCATTGCTACTATATTTAAAAATGCCCGTCGGGGTAAGGCTTTGGGATTAAACGGATGCCTTGTCGCTATTGGCGGAATGCTCGGGCCTGCTGTCGGCGGAATTTTAATAAATAATTTCGGCTGGCATTCGGTTTTTGCTCCTTGTATTCCTGTTGCTTGTGCAGGGGCTTATTTCGCCTGGAAAATTCTGCCTTCCCATAATGTTAAAACTAAATGTTTCAGGTTCGATTACAAAGGATTTATATATTTTACGATAAGCCTTTTATCCCTCTTGTTGGCTATTTCTCAGGGATATCAATGGGGGTGGACTTCTTTCAAAATTATTGCTTTAGGGTTTATTACTTTAGTATTCGGAAGCCTTTTTTATATTCGTGACCATAGAATTAATTATCCGATGATTGACTTTTCTATATTTCATATCAAACCTTTTACATTCGGTAATCTTGCCGTAATGTTTTCTTATATGGCTATGTATACAAACAGTATTTTATTACCGTTTTATTTAATGGAGTTATTGAAGTTTGATGCGTTTAAAGCCGGATTGCTTATCCTGCCTTATTCTCTAACCCTCTCCATTACTGCCCCTATAGCCGGAAATCTCGCCGGAAAATACGGCAGCAGATATCTTACTCTTGCGGGGCCGGTTGTTTATATTATTTCTTTAATTTATTTTACGTCATTTGATAAAACTACTCTTATGTGGCAAATTGTTCTAGCCTCAGGAATTATGGGTATCGGAAACGGACTTTTTCAATCACCGTCCAATACCGCTATTATGACAAAAAAAAAAAAAAAAGACCTCGGTATTGCAAGCGGTATCCTTGCTCTTTCAAGAAATATGGGGAATATCCTCGGGGTTGCCGTTACTATTACTCTGTTTGAAGAGTTCAGAGAATTATTCTTGAAGTTACATCAGATTTACGAAACTGCCTTCCTGAACGCTTTCCACACAACTATGTGGTTTGGAGTTTTCTTCGGGTTAGTCTGTTTTACATTCGCTTTTATTGCTTATCGTAAATAACAGCCTCGCAACGCTTTGTAATCTTTTTGGATATGCTTTGTAAAAATATTGATATTAAAATTAATATCATTCCGATATAAAAAGTTATATTCAAATCTTTGGATTCACCTAAGAAAAGTATTGCAACTGCTATTCCGTAAAGCGGTTCAAGGTTGCCTGTCAAAGATACCGTGAACGGTGAAATTGTTTTTAATGATTGTATGTGTAAAATATACAGGCCGATTGTACAGAAAAACGCTAAAATTAACAAATACCAAAAATCAGTTAAAGAAGGTAAAATTGTTTCAACAGGGTTAAAGTATAAATATAACGGCATTATTGCACTGACAAAAGCTGTTCCGCCTGCTAATTCATAAAACAGCATTGTGTTCGAAGATTTGTCAATAACCTTGTTAAATATCGTATATAACGCAAATACCGCAGCTGATAAAATTCCTAAAAATATCCCGAAATGATATCCCGCATCTATATTGAATATTAATCCTATTCCCGCTACCGCTATTAAACTGTATATTAATTCTCTAAATGAAAATTTTGATTTTGTTATGAGCGGTTCAAAAATTACCGTAAAAAATCCGACCAAAGAATAACATACTACCCCAACCGATACGTTGGAATATTTTATGCTGCCGTAAAATAATAAAAAATGTAACCCCAATAGTGCACCTGTTAACATTAGTTTAATACTGTCTTTGGGATTTTCTTTCGGGAATTTTGATATTAAAAATAATATCAAAAATGCAAACCAAAGCCTGTAGAATACCAAAAGGCCTTCGTTCAGGTCAATCAGTTTTCCGAATATACCGGTAAACCCTGCAAGTATTACAGAGATATGAAGTTTTACATATGCATTCATATTAACAGTTTATACATATGTTTAATTTTTAATCAAATTTTTATATAATTCGAGGTATTTTTTAGCACTGACATCCCACGAAAAATCAGATTTCATGGCACTTTTTCTCATAGCGTCCAGTGTCGGTTTTTCTTTATAAACACTCAAAGCACATCGAACAGCCTCCATCATATCCCGGCTGTCATAACGCCAAAATTTAAATCCGGTGGAATCGTTTAGCGGATAACCGATAACAGTATCCTCCAAACCGCCGGTTGCCCTGACTATCGGTAATGACCCGTAATGCATTGCTATTAATTGACTCAAGCCGCAGGGCTCAAATTTTGACGGCATTAAGAAAAAGTCGCTGCCTGCATAGATTAAATTCGCTAAATCAGCTTTGTAGCCTATATATGCACGAATGTTTTTGGTGTTATTTGACAGCCAAATTAATAAGTTTTCGTAATCGCTGTTTCCGCTTCCCAAAAATACATAGTCCGCTTCGGTATTTTGTAAATCGTTTTCTGCTCCTCTTATTAAATCAATGCCTTTTTGACCTACTAATCTTGATATTAGTGCTATTAAAGGCCTTTGCGGGTTGTATTCCAATCCAAAATATTCACATACCGCTTTTTTATTGGCTTCTTTTGCCTCTAAATTCCTGTAGGTGTAATTCTTTACCAAATTTTTATCTGTTTTAGGGTTAAATACATCGTAATCAATTCCGTTAACTATTCCGACAAGTTTGTTTTGGTTCATTCTTAGCGTATAATCCATACCCTCGCCGTATTCTCCGGTTAAAATCTCTCTTGCATAATTCGGTGATACCGCTATAATCCTGTCACTGTAATTTATAGCACCTTTCATCCAGTTTACTTTGCCGTAATGCTCTACTCCCCACTCGTTATAGACTATATCTTTTCTCATGTTTGCAAAATCCAGCACATCCTCAAACCATTCTCCTTGATATGCTAAATTGTGGATTTCAAATACACATTTCGTATCTTTCCAAAAATCATCATATCTGTAGTTGCTGTGAAGATATACGGGTATCATTGCCGTATGCCAATCGTTTGCATGGATTATATCAGCTTTAAAGTTCAAAGCCTTGGCATATTCCATTACGGCAAGCGAAAATGCTATGTATCTTTCGTGCTCATATCTCGTATCAAGCCATTTCGGATACACTTCTTTAAAACAGGTAAAGTACCAGTCATTATGCACAAAAAATACATTTATGTTTGTGTTAGGAAGTTTACACATGAATAATCTGAATTTGTGCCCTTGATTTGAAAAAGTCAGCCACATTTCGGAGTTTTCCAGCTCCTTTATACCGTACTTGTCCGCATCTATTAATCCGTGAAATGGCGTAAATATCGCTATCTCAGCTTCATCTTCCAAACATTTCGGAAGACTTCCTACAACGTCTGCCAGTCCTCCTGCTTTTGAAAACGGGGCTACTTCTGCGGCTGCAAATAAGATTTTCATTATGTCTCTCCTTCTTCCTGTGAAATCGGTTCATCTATAACGGTATTCTCTTCTGTATTTTCTTCTGTATTTTCTACATCGTCCAGTATGTAATTCTGCGGGTTTGTGTCAAATTGGAAATTCAGATTGTATTTTTGGCTTATGTAAAATGCCTGATTTAAACATATTTGTGCTTTTTCGGCATCTCCTAAATATATCATTACCTTAAACATGTTGTATTTGAACAGTAATAACAAAAACTCACTGGCTTTGCCAAATCTTTCAAGCTGGATTATTGAATTATTGAGCATACCGTATGCCACATCAAATTTTTTCTGCTTGATGTTCATCTCGCCTAAGAATAACCAGCCTAAATGCTGCAATAAATGCATTCCCTGATTTTTTACCGACCTTATTATCTTATAAATAATTGAGGCGGCCTTTTTATATGATTTAAGCTTAATATATGTATAACCGATTAAAAGGTCACAGAATATTTCTATTTGTGCCAAATTGTTAATCTTTGCGGCCAGTTTTGCCTGATATATCGCCTCCGCAAATTCTACAGGAGTGTTTTTATTATTTATAAAGGCATTTATTATATGATAGATTACTCCCGAAAATCTGTCCTGACCTATCATATCCTCTGTTATATAGACTTCTCTGTTCGAGATGAGCTCTTGAAGTTGTATAAATATCTCATAAGATTTTGGCAGAAAATCAAGCGTAGAGTTCGCTATGTCTAAAAATTCTTTTACTGACCCTTTTAATTGTATTACATTGGCCAGTGCTATATATCCGACGCAGTCGGTTATCATGTCTTTAAATTCTTGTTCTGTTAAATCTTCAGGTATAAATTTAGCTAGATTTTCATTGTTAATAACGTTTAATACCTGATATCCGACGTCAAGACAGTCTTCCATAGCTCCGGTATTGAATAAAATATCTACGTGAATTACGGACATTAAGAAAAAGTATAAATTAAAATTAGGAGCTTCAGGGTTAAGTGAGGCGTTCGGAATAAATGATAAGATTTTATGGGTTAGGCAAAGTGCGTGCGTATAACGGGCTGAGTTCAGTGCTCCTCTTATCATTTTGTTGCATAAAAGAATAATTTTATCTATGTCGGTTGTTTTTTCTAGATTTTTAAGGGTTAATTCCGCTATGTCCTGCGTTTTTTCGGGCACATATTCGTATAAGTTCTGCGAGATGTTTTCGTAAAGGTTAAGTTTATATGCCTCAACGTCTTCTATTGCATCTGACGGTACTTTTTTGCTGTCTAAAAGCTTTAATATCTCGGTTGAACAGTTTAAATATGCACTAAAATCTCCTAATGAAAGGTTTATTTTGGCAAGTTTTTCCCATTCGACAAATGCGTTGCTGTCATCCGAAAGAAGTCCGTATAAATATGATTTTACAGGTGTGGGCATATCCTCGACAAATACTTTCGCAAACAGTTCGTTTGCTATCTTTTGCAAATCAATTTTATTAATGACTTCCAAAAGATTATCACGTAAAAGATTGTAATTCGGGAAGTACATACAATTGTTGTAAAAATAGACATATCCCATGTCTGATAATTTGTTTATTATCTCTTCTGTATTTTCATAGCCGAGACTTTCTATTGTTGCAACATCTATTCTTGTCCCCAAGAGAATTACTGTTGTCAAAAATCTCATCGCATCCGGGTCATCTTTTAATAAGTTTAATCTCCTACGCATTAATCTGTCTAAATTTGACGGGATAATAATTGTTTTGGGGTTAACCATTTCCACACTGTCTTCTGTGTATTGGTATACGCCGGATTCTACCAAATATTGCAGGGCTATGTCCAAAAATAGTATGCTGCCGCAGGCATATTTCGCTATCCTGTGGAAATAAAAGTCATTCATTATGTTGCGGTAAAAGTTTTTGTTATCAGCTATAATCTTTTCAAACGGTGTTGGTTTTAGTGTTATTTCAGTGTAATACGGCCTTGTTAACAAGAAATGCGACTGCTTATGCAATGAAAAGTCTTTGTCATATGATATTAAATAACTTATTTGAAGCTCATCAAATGCTTCAAATAAATATTTCATTACATCATATGAGCTTTGGTCTATTTTATCAAAGTTTTCTATGAATATTAAGGTGTTCGGAATAACTTTTAAAAGTGTTAAAAATATATCAAAATATTCGTTTCTCGTGTCAATTATATCGGAAATTTCCCGTTCTGAAAGGGTTACTAAATCATGTATCATATTTTCAGGGTCAATTGACTTGAAGGCTGAAAAGTCATTTTGACTGAACAGTTTTTGAGAAACCGTGTATTCAAATATTGCGGATATCAAATTCCTGAAAAATGCGTATGGCGAATATTTCATTTCATCATAGCACGTCATTGAAATTATATTGTTGTAAATTCCGAGTTCTTCTATTTCGTTTATGATTTTCAAAGAATACGGAACGTACATTTGTGCGGTTTTTATTGCTAAAATTCCAAGAGGAACGGATTGAAGCTTGTTTACTATATGGTAAAATACGTCGATGTTTTCTGCTCTTATAAAATCGCAATTTATTTCGTTAAAGTTTATGGTTTCTATGTCATAAATCGCATCGGGGTCCTGCGGGGTTTCTAATTTGCTCAGGGCTTCACCGTCTACTTTATCCTGTTCTATTAACATATTTTGTACAAAGTTCGGTATTTTTATCTCATCTTCTTCTTCATCTTCGAATATTGATTTATCAATTTCTATCAAATTTCTTACATCAAGCTCATAAAACATTTTCATTTCACCGTCTATTAATACCGAGTTTAACGGCGAAAGCTTATAGTTCTTTTCCAATATATCGTGTAAATCAGAGTCGGTTATTACTTGAAATGAGTTTAATACTTGTTCTTCATTTTCTTTTGATTTTTGACGAACCATACTTATATTAAATCCGGATTTGTAATCATTCGGGTTGTCTTCAACTGTTTTTTTCATCAAAATCATATTGCAGCGTACTGATGTATTCTGCTTTTTGGTTAACCTACAGTTCAGATTTGTTATTAAATTTAATATTTCAATTGCTGCATTTATGGCTGAATTAACGGAACCGTTAAAGGTATAGTCTTTCAAAAATCTAATAACATAAGTCTTATCAATAATTTGGCGTCTTACTCCGATTGATTTGGTGTAATCTAAAATAATTTTGTCTAAATTGATTTTGAACTTGTTGTACAATTTTGCGGAGCCAAGGATGCTTTTCATGTCTGACAAATTCGGGAAATCAATGGTAAGCATTGCAAAATCGTCCGTATTAGCTTCGTTTAGAATAACACTTTTTTCAAGCGGGAATTTACATTTTGAACATTTTTTATTGGCAGTGGGGTTAATTTTGCCGCAGTTATGGCATTTTACAACAATAACATAACCGCATTTTTTGCAGGTGTTGGATTCGTTTACGGTTTTACAGACAGGGCATACTACCTTAAGCACCTTTTTGCAATTAGGGCATACAATAGCGTTATTATCAATTTCTAAACCGCATTTTGGACATTCCATAACTGAATTATATCATATATAATTTCATTTAACAATAAAAATGTTAATTTTAACAATTTGGTAATATAAAAGGATTTGTGCTAAAATTATATACAAAGGGGATTTTATGAGTATAATATCAGACGATAATGATTTTTTAAGACAGGTTAAAAAGAACCCGAATACAAAGCCTGAAAAAATAGAGTTTGATAAAAACTTTGAAAATTCAATACGTCCAAAAACATTTGAAACCTATATAGGGCAGACCTCGCTCAAAGAAACCTTAAAGATTTCAATAGCAGCAGCAAAAAAACGTGAACAGCCATTGGACCATTTATTGTTTTACGGGCCTCCCGGGCTGGGTAAGACAACTTTAGCCGGTGTAATTGCCGAACAAATGGGAGTTGATATTAAAATAACATCTGCTCCTTCATTAGAACGTCCGAGAGATATTATCGGGATTTTAATGTCTTTAAAAGGCGGTGAAATATTGTTTATCGATGAAATACACCGTTTAAATAAAGTTGCGGAAGAAATTTTGTATCCTGCAATGGAAGATTTTGTCTTGGATATGACAACCGGAAAAAGTCAGACAGTAAAGACAATGCGGATACCGTTACCTAAATTTACGCTTATAGGTGCAACGACAAAGGCCGGAGAGCTTTCAGGCCCGTTAAGGGATAGATTCGGAATTATGCACAGACTGGAGTTTTATACGCAGGAAGAACTTTCAGAGGTAATCCAAAGGACTGCCGGAATTTTAAATATTGATATAGATAAAGACGGGGCTTATGCAATAGCTAAACGCTCAAGGGGAACACCTAGAATCGCTAACAGACTTGTAAAACGTGTCAGTGATTTTGCTCTTGTAAAACACGACGGAAAGATTACACGAAAAGTAGCTGACGAATCACTTGACATCCTGAAAATTGATGAGCTGGGGCTTGATACTACCGATAGAATGCTGTTAAAATTAATAATAGAAAAATATGACGGCGGGCCTGTCGGTATAGAAACTATTGCAGCTGCAATAGGTGAGGATGCCAGGACTATTGAAGATGTGTGCGAGCCGTTTTTGCTGCAGGCAGGATTTTTGCAAAGAACTCCCAGGGGCAGAAAAGTTTCGCCCGAAGCATACAGACATTTGGGCTATAAATGTGCTGCTGCCCAACGCAGTTTATTTTAAGGAGATATCATGAAAAAATTTTTAATAACTTTTTTTATTTTTATCTGCGGATTAGCAGGATTTGCTTTAGATAAAAATGTTTTGCCTGCTGAAAACGGTACTGTTGAAACTGTTCAGTATACTGATATTGACGCAGAGCAAACAAAACAGGATGTTACGGTTAAAATTACGTCAGGCATGTTTAAAGGCCAAAAAGTGCTTTTGGAAAATATGTTAACCGGTAATCCGGCTTATGACATTATGTTGTCTAAAGGCGACAGAGTTGTTCTGCATGTTGAGCCGAATGTCGAATTCGTTGAAGACATTGATGACGTTAACTTTTTTATCTCTGATATAGAACGGGTCAGGGGACTTTATGTCTTTAGTTTGTTATTTTTTGCACTGCTGCTTGCTATTGGTCAGAAAAAAGGTTTTTTAAGCTTTTTGTCAATAATAGCAACTGTAGGGCTGATATTTTTCGGAATGACACCTATGATATTAAACGGGGTTTCACCTATTCTTGCGGCTCTTATTGTTAGTGTTTTGTCAACCGTTATAACTGTTTATTTAGTCGGCGGGTTTAATTATAAAAGTTTATCCGCTATATTGGGAACTGTTTTAAGCCTTGGTTTAGCCGCTATATTATCGTTACTGGCCGTTAAAATATCTTCCCTGACTGGTTTTGCCGGTGAAGAAACCATGTTTTTATACACTGCACGGCCTGATTTGGATTTTACAGGAATCCTGTCGGCCTGTATGATGCTTGCTGCTTTAGGGGCGGTTATGGATACTGCTGTTTCTATTGCAAGTACTGTTAATGAGATTTATCAAACCGATAAAAACCTCTCGGTTAAAGCTTTGTTTACCTCAGGCATGAATGTCGGAAAAGATGTTATAGGAACTATGTCCAATACTCTTATTCTTGTTTATTTGGGTAGTTCTCTGCCGCTTGTGCTGCTTTCAAGCAATATTGATTTAAATAAGTTTTTTAACCTTAATCAGGTTGCGTCTGAAATTTCTTCTGCTTTAATCGGAAGTATTGCTATACTTGTTTGTGTCCCGATTACGGCAATTATAAGTGCTTATCTGATTAAAACAAGACAAAAAGAAGATTTTCGGGGGTTTGATTTATGAAAAAAGCGGTTGTTGCCCTAAGCGGCGGCGTTGATAGCTCTGTTACAGCACTTTTGCTTAAGCAAAAAGGGTTTGAGGTTATCGGTCTGACCGGTAAAATGGTAGAGTCTGATGTTACCGATAATGCTAAACGTGCTGCCGATAAATTAGGGATTAATCTCGAAATCTTGGATGTTAGAGATTTATTCCGCAAAAATATTATTGATTATTTTGAAAAATCATATTTAGCCGGCGAAACTCCAAACCCCTGTATTATGTGCAATCAAGATATTAAATGGGGTATTTTGTTTGATTATGCCGTGGAAAAACTTAATGCGGATGTTTTTGCGACCGGACACTATGCGGATATAAGGCTCGATAACGGTTTTTATAAGCTCTATCCCGCAAAAGACGTGCGTAAAGACCAGCTCTATTTCCTTTACAGATTAGGACAAAAACAGCTCTCTAAAACAATTTTCCCGCTCTATGAATATGAAAAACAGCAAATTAAAGATATTGCCGTGAAAAACGACCTGCCGTCAAAAGATTCTAAGGAAAGTCAGGACATCTGTTTTATCCAAAAACCCTGTACAACTAAAAAATATCTCATTGAAAAATTCGGCGAACGCAAGGGCGATTTTGTGGATATAAATTCCGGCAAAAAATTAGGTGTACACAACGGTTTTTATCAATATACCATCGGACAAAGAAAAGGTATTGGAATCTCTGCTCCTCTGCCGTTGTATGTGGTAAAAATTGATGCCGGCAAAAATATTGTTTATTTGGGACAGGATATTCGCCAAACTAAGGTTATCTTAAAAAATATTAATTTGACCTATCCTCTCGAAAAAAAAGAGTTTGAGGCTTATGTCAAAATCCGCTATAACATGGATTTTAAAAAAGCCTGCTGCAAAGTTTTTGATGATTATATTGAAATAGAATTTTTTGAACCGGTAAACTCTGTTACTAACGGACAATCAGGGGTTATTTATGACCTTTCTGACAAACATTTGATAGGCGGCGGAATTATAAGCTTGTAAAATATTTTTCCCGGGTGTATCATTTCTTTATAGAGGAGTGTTAAAAATGTATAACCCAAAATCAATGGAAGCTGAAGAGTTTATTTCTCATGAAGAAATTTTGCAAACTCTTGACTATGCAGAAAAAAATAAGTCTAATCTTCAATTAATTAACAGTATTTTAGAAAAAGCAAAAGAAAAAAAAGGATTATCACATAGAGAAGCCTCTGTACTTCTCGCCTGTGATATCCCCGAAAAAAACAACGAAATCTATAAACTTGCGGAACAAATTAAAAAGGATTTTTACGGAAACAGAATTGTACTTTTTGCTCCGTTGTATTTGTCAAATTATTGTGTAAACGGTTGTGTTTACTGCCCTTACCATTTTAAAAATAAACATATCCCGAGAAAAAAACTTACTCAGGAAGAAATTAGAAACGAAATAACAGCCTTACAGGATATGGGACATAAACGTGTTGCAATAGAAGCCGGCGAAGACCCCGTTAATAACCCTATTGAATACATTTTGGAGTCAATAAAAACAATTTACAGTGTAAAACATAAAAACGGCGAAATAAGACGTGTAAACGTAAATATAGCAGCTACTACAGTAGAAAATTATAAAAAATTGCACGATGCCGGAATAGGTACGTATATTTTGTTTCAAGAAACATACAACAAAGAATCCTATGAAACCTTGCACCCGACAGGCCCAAAACATAATTACAAATGGCATACGGAGGCTATGGACAGAGCAATGCAGGCCGGTATTGATGATGTAAGCCTCGGTGTATTATTTGGATTAGAATCATACAAATACGAATTTGCCGGACTTTTAATGCACGCTGAACACCTTGAGGCTGCTCACGGCGTCGGCCCTCATGCAATAAGTGTCCCGAGAATTAAAAAAGCCGATGATATTAATCCTGAAGATTTCGATAACGGCATTGATGATGATATTTTTGCTAAGATAGTTGCCTGTATTAGGATTGCAGTGCCTTATACAGGTATGATTATATCAACAAGAGAATCAGAAGAATGCAGAAAACGCCTGCTTCATCTTGGTGTTTCTCAAATAAGCGGCGGGTCTAAAACCAGTGTCGGAGGATACTTTAATCCTATGCCCGAAGATGAAAACTCTGCTCAATTTGATGTTTCAGATAGAAGACCTTTGGATGATGTTATCAGATGGCTTATGGAAATGGGTTATGTGCCCAGTTTCTGTACTGCTTGCTATAGAAGCGGCAGAACCGGAGATAGATTTATGGAAATTTGTAAGCAGCAGCAAATCCATAACTTCTGCCATCCTAATGCTATTTTAACTTTAAAAGAATATCTTGAGGATTACGCTTCTGATGAAACTAAAAAAATTGGCTGTAAGCTTATTGAAAAAGAAGTTCAGACGCTTGAAGATGAAAAAATTAAATCTGCTGTAGAAAAAGATTTAGTTGAAATTGAACAGGGTGTCAGAGATTTAAAATTCTAAAAATCCTATAAAAAAAGCCCCGCAAAACTGCGGGGCCGAAGGATTAGTTGACTTTAAACGCGAGCATTTTATTTTTACCTTTGTTATAAGAAATATGAGTCCATTGGTTGTATTCGTTTATCAATTGGTCGTATTCTATTTTAGAGTTTTGTATAAATTCAACAACTTGTGCGGGTGTCATTCCGTTGACTACAAAATCAACTGCCTGACCTTTTGTATGCTGGGAATTACTTGCTCCGCCTACAAGTTTATTTACCTGTGAATTACGATAACCTGAGGTTATTATCATAGGCTTGCCGAGCTTTTCCCTTATCGGCTGCAGGCAGTTTACAATCAATTCCAGCATACAGTCAAGACTGTTAATATCCGGCATATTATTGATATTATGCTGCACTGCTGTATCTGAGCGGATTAATTCTGAGAGTTTGAAGTTTAGCATTATTTATTACCTCGTTTATAAATTATTTCTTCAAGATTAACAAGACGTCTGTCAATGCTTTCTATTGCTGTGTCGGTTTGTTTAATGTGGGTTTCAAGCTTTTCGGCTATGTTATCCATTTTTGCAAAGTGCGAACCCAGGAAAATTAAACACCCCGCAAAGGTAAATACAGCACCTATTGCCCAGCGTTTTATTTCGAGTAATACATTGAACATCAGATTAACTTTGGCAGTTACTGCCAGCTCATCAGGATGCTCAGGGTCACCGAATAAAAAATTATTAATCCTGTCTAATTGCCCTTTTAGCAACATATGATGCTCATAACATTCTTGTGCTTGTACCGGTCTTTCTTCTGTCATCTCCATTTCCTTTTAAAAATATTTTTTACGGCTTGCCATAAATCAACGGCTAAATACATTATTTGTGCTTTCAAAGGTTTTACGCCTTCTGTAATTAGTACGGATTTGAAAATCCTGCTTGCAAATTTACGGTTATAATTCACAAGTTCAGGGTGTTGTAGTATGTAATCGTGAATTATGCTTGCCGGAATATATTCACTGCTGTGCGGGCAACCGATTATTGCCCAAAATATATTCGGTATTGTGCAGCCGTCTGTTTTAAATCCCTTTTCTACTGTTATTCGCTTCCGTTTGTTCGCATAGTCTATTACGTATAAAATCGCCCTATTTAAACAAAACGGCTTTGTTTTATTCTTATATTCATATTTTAAGTCTATTTTTGAATACCAAATCTGCATATTAATCCCTTTTATCAAATTTTTTACGCAACTTGTCATAATTTGCGGTATCATCTTCCGCAAAGAAATCTTTGTAATTGTCTGTAATCTCAAAGATTTCCTCAGCTATGTTCGTTGCGTCTTTTAAACGTTTTTTGTCTTTTATTAATTGGGTTTGAGATTGTTCTTCTTTATTTGTCCTTAACCAGTTAAAGAGGCTCGTAAAAGCCTCCCCAACCGATTGAATTGCGTCATCAATCATCCTGCCGCTCCGTCGATTTTATCTATCTGACTTTTAAGGTAATCATCCAATACCTCAAATCCCATATTGATTATAGGGACGAACATATCATCAACTTTGTTTTCGGATGTTTCAATCGCTGTGTTTGTTAAGTCTTTCATAAATGCCACAACAGCAGGGCTTAAAACTTCGCAGTTTCTTTCGCAGCATTCCAACAATGCCTGTTTCATTTTTTCTTCCATAATTTTTCTCCTTTAATTTTTTATTGCATACACTTGACAAACAGGAGAAAATCGTAAATAATATTAGTACAGGGTGGCAGCTCGTCAAGCTAGCCGGATGCCCTGAGAAGTCTCAACGGTTCTTATCTGTTCAGGTAAGAGCCGTTTTTTAATATGTACAAAATCAAAAAGATTAGTAATAAACTAATATTGAATTTATCCATATCGACCCCCTTTCTAGTCGGGAACCAACCCGAAGTCTCAATTACTGTTGTCGGTTAGTTCTTTTCGAAAGGACATCCTTTTACCCTGCAGAATTATATTACCATAATCCTGCTTGTTTTGTCTATTTCAAAAGTTAATTAATCATTTATAAAATTACACTTGACAAACAGGAGAAAATCGTAAATAATGTAAATACATAGGGGTAAGCCCTAAGAAAATGAGACTTCCTTAGAGCTTCACTTCGTACCCTATAGCCAAATCAATAAAATTTCAAAGACCGTTATAATCACCGTTATGACGGTCTTTATTATTTCTTTGGTCATTTTACCACCCCCTTTCAGACCGCTTTCTTCGTAAATTGCGTGTGTCTGTGGAAGTGATAGGTACTTACCCTAAGCCTATATATAACATAAATCTCCTAATTTGTCTATTTCAAAGTACTGTTGGCCGATAAGTGACTATGACGCTAAGACGTTAAGTTTTTTACCTAAACGCACTTAATGACCTAACGACTTATTCATCATCAGCGTCGCTGTCACTATCTGTGTCGGTATCATTATCGCTGTCGGCGTCACT
>CALUSG010000002.1 GCA_944323365.1 Candidatus Gastranaerophilales bacterium | reverse complement strand
CCCCGTATAAACTTCTTTTGCTAAGTGGTTGTTTAAAGTACGAGAGGCACGAGGATTCATTATATGTCCGTATTTGGTTTTTTTTGAATTATGATGTGAATAATAGTCATATTTCAATTCAATAACTAATTTAATTTCATTGATATTAGTTATCACAGGCTCCATTTTTTTTATGGTACAGTTTTCATAAATGCTTTTACCAATTCTTAAAGTAACAAAAGTTTTTTGAGCCTGAGCATTGCCTAAAGTTTGTATTGTGTCATTGACTTCCCAAAGTTCAGCATTTTTGTTTTTAATATGTCCTGTAAAGTCTATTTTAACAGGTTTAATACTATAAATATAATCGGTCGAATTGACATCTAATGGTACAAATTTTTCAGCAATCATTGAATCATATGTATATGTAAGTTGTTCAACGACATCAATAGGGATTTCATCACCATATCTGTCGGCAAAATTGTCACTTTGGAGTGAATCTGTCACCGCCTGCAAGCCGGAAGAAAAGCCTTCTAAAAAGTTTGCAGGGTTTATTGTACCGTGAAAAGCAGCGTCTTTCATCTGCATAAGGCTGTTGTATCCGGTTTGTGCCAATCCTAAATTCAAAGCCGGAGCATATGTGTTAAATAAGCTGTCCATCATTAGTTTGCTTGTGATTGGTTCACCACTCATAATTTTAGAAACACCGGCAACCGCATATCTCTGTACAAGCTCTGTAGTGCCCTGAATATTCATGTTTCTAGCTATCTGAGAAAAGCTGACGGTTCTAAATTTTTGTTTAGAAGTTCGTTTAGCCGATTGAAAACGGTTTTTTAACTCGCTTGTGAGTTTGTGGTTTACTTTAATAGGTGATGTGGGTTCCTTGGGCAGGTAAAATGCAGCGTAAGTCATAATTTTTCTCCTTTCGTTGTTTGTGTACTGTTCTTTTTGTTAACTTTTGTTACGTTTTTTTGTATTTTAGAAAAATTTATTAACATTTTTAGTATGTTTGTGATATTATAATTATTGAAATAGTTTGTTAAATTAATTCCAACATTTCTGTCGCCTACTGCATCCTCGGCTTTTGCCGATATTTACACAGTTTAATATTATTTATAAAGGTAATTACTTACCGTTGCGTTTAGCGGCTTGCCATGTTACACTCCGCTCTTCGCTGTCTTGTTTCTTGTTTACCGATGATATTGTACAATAGGTGAAAATGTCACTCGTTCCTGTGTTTAAATCCCTTACTATCAACGTGTCTTCAAAATTGTATAAATTATCCTGCT
Source organism: Candidatus Gastranaerophilales bacterium (assembly GCA_944323365.1). Taxonomy (GTDB): domain Bacteria; phylum Cyanobacteriota; class Vampirovibrionia; order Gastranaerophilales; family Gastranaerophilaceae; genus SIG32. Next base: position 11,130 of record CALUSG010000002.1, on the reverse strand, counting down.
CCAGTATCGGATAACATACGCTATACGGGTGAAAGGTCGCTGTTATTGTCCAGCGTCTTTTATAATTCGGGATACTTATACATTCTCCTGCCACTCCAAATATTAGTTCATTACTGCCTTCGCCTGACTGCGTTATCTCTACTTTCGATTGCCCGAAACCTGTTAACGTTATGCCTCGCCATACCAGCTCTATGTTCCTTATGTCAAATAACATTTACATATCTCCTTTTATTGTGTTTTGTAAATTTATTATTCCGTATTCGGTCGCTATTTCGGCCGTTATCTTTATTACTTGATTCTCAAACGTCATCTTAAATGATTTTATCTCCCTTACGCCATTTACTCCCTGAATTTGATTTTTTACGTCGTGTTCTAAAAATTCCGTATGCCTTAATCCGTTGGCGTAATCTATTCCTTTTGTGCTGTCTAACAACCAGTCATTTAAAAATGTGTTTAACGAAACTGTTATATGCTGTTTTACCTCTTCTGTTCCGTTTGTTAACATAAAATCTCCGTTTTCCATAGGTAAATTCGTGTTTTTCATGTATATATCAGTCATATTATTCTCCATTTATATTACTTTGCCTGTCGGCGAACCGTTATTACCGTTTGAGTGGGTGTGCTCTAAAAATATTCTCCCGTCAATTTTGGTGTTTTCGCCTAATTCAACATTGCTTCCCGTAACTGTTATGTTTGTGCCGGTAATCTTTATCTCCCCGCCGGTTAAATTTATTAACGCTCCCGAATTCGTCGCTATTACTAAATCTCCGTCATTAAATACATACTGCTCACTTCTCGGATAAAATCCTACGCTAAATACACTGTCGTTTATGTCGTGTTTCCTTATCTCAGGATTTTTGCTTGTTTTGCCTTCGTAGTAATCTTCTGTATCGTTGTCAAAAAATCTTACTGTGCCGCAGTCTCCGGGTTTTAACCCTAAAAATATATACGCATTTTTCGTCTGTAAATGCTTTACAGGTACGTTATAGAGCATATCCTTTTCGCCGTTGTCGTAGTATTCTATATCAACTGAGTATTGCGAGTTTACGTTTACTACTTTACAAGGCTTTTCCACCAGCGTATATGCTGAAAATCCCATCAATACCTTCTCTATACTGTCATTACAATTCTTGTCCATTAAAACCTCACTATTGTTGTTCCTGCTTTGCCGTAGTTGTTCCCAAAACTGTGTATTGCTTCTACTCTGTTTATTCCGCTAAATCCCGTAAATTGACAATCTACGTAATCGTTTGGATTTAATGCCGGCATAAACTTTGAATCTATCTCAATTGAACCGTCTGCCGATTTGCTCGGACTCATCGAATTCGTTCCGTTTAGTACTTGCAAATTCTCCGTGTCGGGTTTTTCGTCCGGTGAGATTACCTGCATCATGTTGTTTTGGATACTGCATATTATCCCAAGCGGCTTTGTTATGTTTTGCAAAATTACGTGCGGATAACCTACGGCTTTGTAATTCGTGTAACTCTTTTCCGGTAATTTCTCGCTCATCTTGCTTATGCCTAAACCCATTGCACTTATACAATCCTTGATTATCTGTGTGGAGCTCGTTGTGCTCCGGTAATTCTTGTTCATTTTGACGTATTTGTATTTCCCGTCTAATACTTCTATTATCACCGCTTTATCCGGTATTAGCTCCTTTTTCGTTATGTTCTCTATTTCTCCTTTGAACGCTAATATTAAATCCTCATAGCCCGCATAAAATTCTATCTGTCGGTTGCTGCATAAGTTATAGTAATTCGTGTCGCTTAAGTTCCATACCGTTAGTATCGCTTTGTTGTTTTCTTGTTTGTTGTTCTTTATTATGTCAAAGTCTATGTCCAAATCGCTTATCTCAATTTCCGTGTCAGGAACTCTTATTGCTAAGTTAAATGTCTTGTTCATAATACTCCATTTCGTAATCTGTGTGAAAATTATCCTGCGTCGGCTCGCCGGTTTCTCCGTATTTGTTTATTAAATACAAACTCCCGCTTATTAAGCTGTCGTCTTTTACTCGTGATATTATGTCCGAGTCTAATGCTATTGCTATGCCTTTTACTAAATACGTTCGCTGCCCGTCTTGTATTATGTATATGTCAAGTGTACAAAATTCTTCTATCCAGCGAAATGTAAATGTGTATTCCCGGTTGTTTATTATGTATGTCTGTTTTGTAACGGGGTTCGTTAATAAATTGGGTAGTTTAAGTCTGCTCATTGTGTTTTCCTTTATTATTGTATTTGTATGTTATAATAAGTCTATGGGTATATTTATTCGCTTTATCAAACATTCGTTGTCAAGCCCTGACAGGTGGAAAGTCTTATCTGCACTGGCTAAATATTCAATTGTGTCGGGAGTATTAACTTTATGTTTTACAATTGCATTTTTAATATTTCTTACAATTTTTTTCCAATACGCTTTAGGATATGGAAAAGATTTCGAATTCTCTTTAATAGTTAAAATATTAATATGTTTTATTATATGGCTGCCGATTTTTCTAGGTGTATTTTGCGGAGCTTTGCTAAGCTCGGGTTTCCCTTTGGAAAATAAAATTTTATGCCTGCTCGCCGATAAGTGGCGATTAATAGTTATATGGCTCAGTCTTGGTATCTGTATAGTTGATTTGGCTGTTTTTTTATTCCGCTTAATATCCTTTTGAATAAATCTTGTGTTATAATAAGTCTATGGGTATATTTATTCGCTTTATCAAACATTCGTTGTCAAGCCCTGACAGGTGGAATATCTTATCTGCACTGGCTAAATATTTCTTGCTTTGGGGAATAGGAACTTTATTGTGGGCAATTCAATTTTTATTTATACTTACATACTTCTTTAAAGATAATTTAGGGTATGGACAAGATTTTGAATTCCCTTTAATTGTTAAAATATTAATAGTTTGTATTATGTGGCTGCCGTTTCTTTTGGGGATTTTTTGTGCTGATTTAGTAAAAATGGGCTGCCCTTTGGAAAATAAAATTTTATACTGGCTTGCTATGTACGGCCGGGTAATATTTTTTATTCTTCCTCTTTTTATTCTCTTATTGTGGACTTTAAATTTTTTGTAGTATGTTAGTGATATAATAAGTCTATGGATAGCTTTATTCGCTTTATTAAACAGTCGTTGTCGGGCCCTGACAAATGGAACGTTTTATTTGAACTGTCCCAATATTTTATCGTGAGGGGATTAATAATTTTATGTATTGCAATTGCATTTTTAATAATTTTTATTGTTTGTTTCAAACACGTTTTGGGATATGGTGTGGATTTTGAATTCCCTTTAATTGCTAAAATATTAATATGTTTTATTATATGGTTGCCGATTTTTCTAGGTGTATTTTGTGAAGATTTGGTAAAATCGGGTTTCCCTTTGGAAAATAAAATATTATGCCGGCTCGCTGATATGTGGCGATTAATAGCTATATTGCCCATTCTTATTGCTACAGTTGTGTTTATTGCAGCTTTAATATCCATACCCTTTTAACCTTGAATAATCATCAAATACTGTTGCGATAGTATTTCTTATTTCCCGGGCAATTTCCTGCGGGTTGTTGCCGTAGATGTTAAAAGTGATATTTTCAATAGAATTTTGTGTAGATGTCGGATTTGTGTTCTGATTGATTACTTCTGAATTGTAAGTCGGTTGCGGCATATTAATGCTTTGCGGCTGCTCTTCAAAGAAAACACTGTCCTGCGGAATTATCTCAGGTAAGCCTAAAGTGTTATACAATTCCTGTCCATCCTTATAACGTTTGTCACGGGTTTTAGCCGTTACAAATTCTTTCGCCAACATCATAGCCATTATTGTACTAATTAAAGCTAACAGCCCTAATGAATTCGTAGAACTTGCAGCGGCATTTTGCGTATTCCCGAGGTTTTTCAGATGTGATAAACCTATTATCTGATTAGAATCGCTTTTCATAAAATCATAAAACGGTTTTGTTATACTTGAATAAGTATCCATTTTTCCTGTCAGGCCAAAAAAAGCGGCAATACCTGCCAGGCCTTTAACAAAGTTTAAGCCTGTTGCAAATCCCGCATCCCTGTCGAAATCTCTGTTGTGCATAAAATTCACATAAGCGGTATCCCTGTCTATATCGCTGTTTAGCGGCTCATCGGTGTTTTTGTTTATAGAGCTAAAAAAGTCTGTTAAAAGGTCTGCCGGATAAGAGTCATTATCGGCATTGAAAATAGTCAGGGCATTTGAATTTTTAAAATGATATCCTATTTGGCTGTCAAAATCTTCTCGAGAGATTTGGCCTTTTAATATACCGCTGCCGTAAGCATTCAGTATTTCAGCAATGTCTTCTTCTGTAAGTTTTTGCTCAACACTTGATTTCATAATTGCTTTGAAGGCATAGCGGAGGTCTTGTGGGTCTTTTTGAGCATAGGCGATTTTTTCAAACGCATTAACGTATGCAGCTGCAATCAATTCGTACTTCTTTGAGTATGTATCAACTAAATAGCGAACATAGTTAAGCTCTTTTTCTGCCTGTTGTAAGTCATCCTGCATGTTTTGGCTTAGTTTTTCGCTCAAATCGTCTTGAATGCTCTTAGCTTGGAGTGTTTCCATAGTATATGACCCGACCCAGTCGTTTAGCACCGTAAACAATCTTTCGTTCATACGTTTGTTGGGTAAAGAGGGCATAACAAAGTTTTTTCTGTCAGCTTCTTCTATTGTTGTATCAAATTCTACTATGCCTTTAAGCAATTGATTATCCATTAAATTTCTCCTTGTATTCTTTTTTAATTTTGTCGGTCAAAATCCATGCTTCTTGCGGCGACATATTTTTTAATTCATTTAAAGATATGTTATACATAAGCTTTTTGTTATGAATAAACACATTAAAAACGTGTTCGCAGGCATTTGCTAGGAGTTCTGAACAGCATCTTTTAGGTCTTTGGAGGTTTTCAAGAATTTCTCTTTTAGTTTTTCTCCTACAAGTGTCCACTCCTTTGGAATAAGAGCGGACAAACTCGAAAAATTTCCTAAATTCGCCTCAATGAGTTTGACCACAAGAATTCTGTAGTCTATAAATCCGACGGATTGCCAGTGTTTTTCCCATTCGGCATTATCGGGTTTTTTACCGTCTATCATCATATGTTCTCTGTTTATAACTAAATTGGCAATAGAGTTTAAGTCATCTCTGTTAAAAACGTCTTTGCCGGAAGTGTATAAAGCTTTCATAAAATCAGCATCACACATGTTATTTCCCAAACAGGCCAAAAGACAGGTCATATACGGGAAAATCTTTTCTTCCAGTATAAATCCTAATTTTGTAAAATCTTCAAAATACAGCGGAGCAGTAGTGTATTCGTGTCCGCCAATGTTGCATTTAATCATAATTTAATCTCTCCTATAAAAGTAGAGGTGTAACCCTCTACTTTCCGTTTCTATACAAAGCATTCCAGGTAACAGTTCTTGTAGAAGCGTCCTGTTCGCCTGAAATATTCATTATTACGCAATTGTCAAAAGTATCTGATATGCCTGTGTTTAAATCACGAACAATCAGAGTATCTTCAACATTATTCAAATTGTCTTCGATAAGCATAGGCAGGGAAACGCTGTCAACTTTAAAAGTTCGTGTAATCCGCCATTGTCTTTGGTAATTAATAATGTTCAAGCCTTCGCCCTGAACACCTTTGTAACTCGTAATACTGTCGTTTTGTTGTGAAATATTATAAGCGTGGTCATCGCCTGTTCCTGATAAGGTAATTCCACGCCATACAAATTCAATATTCTTAGCGTCATATACTGCCATTTTATTACTCCTCTCCTAAAATTTCGTTAATTTGTTCGTCAGTCGGGTCAACGTAGAATAAGAAATCTACTTTTTCACCGACAATAGCATCATAGTAATAACCTGATAATTTGAATTTTTTAGCATTGTAAGCTTCAACATCAGTGTTCATAATGCTATTAGAGCCGGTTCTGATAGGAACGACCTTAAGGTCGTAACCTTTTTTGTCTTTAGAGTCCTGTATAACAAGGTTATATTCCTGAAAACTTCTGAAACGTTTTTGAGCTAATGTCAAAAGCAAGTTGTTGCCGGTTTCATCGTAAACAGGTTTTTGGTTAAAGAATTCCAAAGCCATTAAGCCCATAGATTTTTTGATATAATGCATAATCATTTGACGTTGTCTTAATTCACCGCCGAGCATTTTTGACCCGATAACCCAGTTGTATCCGAAATCATCGGTTTGTCCGCCGTCAATAGGTGAAACATTGGTATAAAAAGCAATGTTAGCGGATTTCATTTCAGATATTTCAGAGCCTGAATAGGTTTCAGGAAGAATGCCTGAAAGCTGAGTAAACTGAGCAGAGCCGTCTTTGCCGCCAAAATAGCCGCAGGTTGATGTAGAGGCAACAGCTGAGGCTAAAGGTTCTGTAGCATTTTTTCTGAATAGTGCATAAGCATAGTTGTTGGATACTATTGCCTGCACGTCTTCAGTATCAGTAATTACAAAGTCGCAGAATCTGTCGTTAGTTAAACACCAGTCAGCAACAGCTTTTATGTCTTCTGCTGTTCTCGATACAGGAACAACTTTAGCAAAACGTCCGTCAAAATCCTTTGCTCTATCCAACGCTACGGATAAAGTTTCTGAATCCTGTTGTTTTGCAACAATAACATACATTACCTGTGAGGTAGTTTGGGTATTGTTTTTTTGACTAAATATTGCATTAGCTTCTAATGCAAATTGTGATGTAGGTTTGAAGTCAGTAATAACTTCATCATAATCGGCATATTTTTTTACCATAGCTTCAGGAAAAGTAACTTCATCCTGCAAGTCTTCGGTTGTAATTTTGCCAACCAAAAGAATGTTTTTGTAATATTCTTCCAAACTTCTTCCATCAGGAAGTTTGAACAGAATACTTACTAAATCATCATAAATACTCATGTTTTTCTCCTTTTGTTTTGTGTGTACGTTGTGTATGATGTTTGACCGCTCTCACCGAGCCTGTCAAATATGATGTCGTGCCTTTGGCACCCCGAGCAAGCCTGTCTGCTGTGACCAAACTTGTCAAACATGGTGTCGTGCCTTTGGCACTGCCTTTGGCACCTGCCATATGAATTATTTGTGTTAGAATAAAATCATGGTCAAGAGGTTATTGATAATAATTCCAACACTTTTCTTACTCTCTGCATCCTCGGCTTTTGCCGATGGCAATATTGTTGCAATCCTCGTAGCTCTTAGAAAACAAGGTGTCTGTACTGATTCATGTAGTATCCGAGAATATGAGTCATCTCGAATGGAAAAATTATTGAGGTATTATTCAATATCTAGAAATAGTATCTTAGAATATGACTCAGGACATATGAACTATGTAGTTAAATATTATAGTATATCAAATAGTGGTGTCTCAGAATATGATTCGGGACATATGAACTATGTAGTTAAATATTATAGTATATCAAATAGCGGTATCTCAGAGTACGACTCGGGACATATGAATTATGTAGTTAAATATTATAGTGTATCAAATAGTAGTATTTTAGAGTACGACTCGGGACATATGAATTATGTAGTTAAATATTATAGTGTATCTGATTAATTGTATTGTATATTTAGTACAAGTAGGTTAAGAAACAACAATAGTGCCTGTATATACCTCACTAGCTAGAAGGTTTTTGATTTTGCTGGTCGGGGTTTTATTAAGACTTATTACAAAAAAATATTAGCCATGTGGGTAGTTTTTGGGTTGCAAAAGAAGTATTTGTGTTAGAATAAAATCATGGTCAAGAGGTTATTAATAATAATTCCAACACTTTTTTTACTCTCTGCATCCCCGGCTTTTGCCGATGGCAATATTGTTGCAATCCTTGTAGCTCTTAGAAAACAGGGTATTTGTACTGATTCATGTACTATTTGGGAATACGATTCATTGCCATATCCCCCTGATGCTCCAAATCCTAAGTTATTAAGATATTACAGAATAGCAAATTCAAGTATCCGAGAATATGATTCATCGCCAAATCCTCCTGATGCACCAAATCCTAAATTATTAAGATATTACAGCATAGCAGGTACGAGTATCTATGAATGTGATTCTGATATAAATTCTAAGTTATTAAAATATTACAGTATAGCAGGTACGAGTATCTATGAATGTGATTCTGATATAAATCCTAAATTATTAAGATATTACAGCATAGCAGGTACGAGTATCTATGAATGTGATTCTGATATAAATTCTAAGCTATTAAGATATTACAGTGTTTCACCTTAATTTAGTTTACAACAATAGTACCTGTATAGACTTCACTAGCTAGAAGGTTTTTGATTTCTTGTTTATTACCCGGGTTAAGTATCATGTATTTGCTCTTGTCGTTTATTCTACGTGACATTTGTTCTTTGTTGTAATCGTACCATAATTTCATCACTAATTTGATTTCATTAATGTTTGTAATGACGGGTGTCATTTCATGGATTAAACAGTTTTCATAAATACTTTTGCCAACCCTAAGAGTTACAGGTTTTTTATCTACTTGCATAGAACCAAGTATTTGTAATGTATCGTTAACTTCCCAAAGTTCAGCATTTTTGTTTTTTATATGTGCTGTTAAATTGATTTCTACAGGGCCAATATGGCTTATATATTCAATGTTTGTACTCAGTTCTGCGGATTTTTGCGGAAGTGTATTACTATATACATAATCCAACTGTTCGACAACATCAATAGGGATTTCATCGCCATATCTGTCGGCAAAATTGTCGCTTTGGAGTGAATCAGTCACAGCCTGTAAGCCGGAAGAAAAGCCTTCTAAGAAGTTTGCGGGGTTTATTGTACCGTGCAAAGCAGCATCTTTCATCTGCATAAGGCTGTTGTATCCGGTTTGTGCCAATCCTAAATTCAAAGCCGGAGCATATGTATTGAATAAGCTGTCCATCATAGTTTTATTAGTGATAGGCTCACCATTCATAATTTTAGACACTGCCCCTACGGCATATCTTTGTGCAAATGCTGTAGTGCCCTGAATATTCATGTTTCTAGCTATCTGAGAAAAGCTGACGGTTCTAAATTTTTGTTTAGAAGTTCGTTTAGCCGATTGAAAACGGTTTTTTAACTCGCTTGTGAGTTTGTGGTCTACTTTAATAGGTGATGTTTGTTCCTTGGGTAAGTAAAAAGCTGCATAAGTCATAGTTTTTCTCCTTTCGTTGTTTGTGTGTACATTGTGTTGTATGATGTTTGACCGCTGTGACCAAACTTGTCAAACATGGTGTCGTGCCATCCACCACAGAGCCTGACCGCCCTCACAGAGCCTTAGAGTGTTGTCGTGCCTTTGGCACTGCCTTTGGCACCTGCCACCGAGCCTGTCAAACATGTTATCGTCTAAAATTAACCGCTTTAACCAATTTGTGAGCGTGAAGCTGTGTGGGATTATTTCTGCTGCGGTGATAAGGATTTTGGCAAATTCATAGTCGCTTTTTTCCTCTCTAACCGCTCGTTTTACAAGCACCTTATATAATTCGTGTAAATCCCTGAACCCTTTTAGCTCTGCGGATTTATACAAACAGGCATACGCTCCGATTATTTTGTTCAAATCATAGTGTGCACTGTTTTTTTCTAAAAATGCCAGCTCTTTTTGATAGGCCAAATAGTTAAAAAGTTTCGCAAAAAATTCTCGCAGACTTTTTATAAGTTTTGTTTGCTTCATTGTGTCACCTGTATATCAATATCAACGGTTTTGCCTAATTCATAACTGTATTCTTGTATGTCTTCAAATTCAAAAACTATATCAATATCTTTTCTGAATTTCTGTGCAGTTTGTGCAAAACTGCTTAAATCCCTTACTCCTGAATTTAAAAGTTCGTTAACGACAATCCCTTTTTCAGCAAGAGTATAATGCGTATCCTCACAATCTGTAAATAGATATTCAATATAATCAATAACATTATCCGAAAACTCCTCCGCCTCTGAACTGTTTTGTGAAAGCATATATACGCTAAAGGTTACGGGCAGTCTGTATTGGGCCTTTATACAGGTCTTTTTGCCGCTGTTATATCTTTCAAACCTTTTATTTATCCTCGTCCGCTCGTTACTCTTTAGTACCACAAACGGATAATCAGGCTGCATACTCCTTAATCGCTCTCTAAATATGTGCCCGTCCAGCGTCGGAAATTCCGCTGTCATCTTTGTGTTAAAATATTCAAATATTTCGTTCTTAAATTGATATGTCTTCATCTGTTTTCACCAAATACCCTTTATAATATGTCATGTACGGAATCTGCCAAAATTCGGTCGAACGTATCTCGTAATACTCTCCCCGGATTTCTACAATTTCTTTGTTCCGTATTAAATCTGTTGTGTATAATACCAGCTCCGCTTCTTCGTAATCTCCCAGCTCACTGCCGGTTAACTTCTCTGCCGGCTCTACGTATGCGTTTATTACCTTTAGCCTCTCCCAGCTGATTTCTTCTCCGGCTCCCGATACCGTGTATGTGCGTTTGTATAAATTGTATTTCTTCTTTGAAAAATATGTAATTATAGACATGTGACCAGTTACCTTTCTTAGCTTAGTTGTGGTATAATAAAATATATATATGAAGGAATTATTATTAACTTTTTTATTATTTTTAGTATGGGTTGTAATATTGGAACCATCAGTATTAATAACAAAAACCTATGAGTACGGTTTTCCCGAACTTGCAGGCCAAACAGCCGTTGTGGCGTCGGATTTTCATTTTACGAGCAAGCGTCAGGTAAATAGAGTAGTAAAAAAAATAAATGAACAAAATGCGGATTATGTGTTTTATCTAGGGGATTATACAGAAAAAGTACCCGAAAAGTACGTGGTAGACGCACTTTCGGGCGTGAAGTCTAAGTACGGTATTTATTCGGTATTAGGTAACCACGACAATGAGGATATAAAGTTACCTAATATGTTGAACAACCGTTATGTAGAAAAAAATGGGGTAAATATATTGGGGATAGAATTTTATAAACCCGAGATAAATCTGCCTGAGAACGGTAAACCAACGATAATGTTGAGTCATAACCCTGATATGTATAAATATATTCCTGAGAGTGTGGATTTAATATTAAGCGGTCATACCCACGGCGGACAAATGACAATATTTGGACGGCCGTTTATAACCCCGTCAGTAAACCATTATAGCCGCGGCTTGTATCATAA
>CALUSG010000001.1 GCA_944323365.1 Candidatus Gastranaerophilales bacterium | reverse complement strand
TTTGAACTGTATTCATAAATTCTAACATCGATGTCATTGTTCCTTTTCTCCTGTTTTAAAACTTGTAATTATTATATTTTGCCTATTTGTAAATAAAATTATATCATTTTTTACAATCAATAATCTTTATCTTCTGCATTTTGCTCATTTGCTTGCTTTTCAGCTAATATAGTTTTCCATCTTCAAAGACTTTATTTAATATATCTTTTGCATTAAATACGCCATTAGTGTATTTTTTCAATTTTGATGACGATAAAAATGTTACAAATAATGAATTATATACTGTTTTAAATAATGCTTTAAAGAAAATGGATTTAAATCAGAGAGAAATGCTTTTGAAAATTATTAAGGCAATTGTAGAGTAATTATTTTATTATGTAACAAACATTACACAAAACACCACTACTAAAGAACTTTTTGCTATACTTTTAGTAATAAGGAGTTATTCAAATGAAAATATTACCTATTATTGCATCTAATCATCCAGGGAAAAATCTTGTAAATTTTAATGCTGATGTGACAATTCTCCCTAATACTGCAAAAGGCAATCAGCCAACTGAGGACAAATTTATCTTGGAAGATGAAACTAAAAAGATACAAAAAGAATTACAAAAAAGATTTCCGTCGAAAAATGATAACATACAAATATTCTTGCAACCAAACGGATTTAGAAGCGCATCCGATAAAAAATTGTATTGGAATCAAATAACGGCATATATGGGATATAAAGATGCCGAAAGAGCTCGTCAAGAGATAATTCAAAAAAATATTACACCGCCAAGTGATGATTATGTGCTTCTTGAAAAAGAAACCATTCAGAAATTAATTAATAAAGATTCAGCTCTGATGAATAAGTTAAAAAACAAGGTTGACTATACGTCGAGAAATTATTTAAAAAATGACATTCAGGGTAATATAGGAAGAGATTTTATAGATGATATCGAAAATGTCATAAAAAATGAATTAGATTATGGCTTAACTGAATATGAAAAGCCAGAAGTTGATATATTGAGACCAACAACAGAAGACAAAACAGATATATGGCTTCCAAACTGGTTATAATGTAAACAAATATTACACACTTTTCTAAAAAATGTTTTTTGAAAGTCAATTATTACTTTCAAAATGTTTTTATTTGAATATAAAGGTAGGAAGGTGTGTATGAAGGTAGTCCTTAATAACGATAGAGCCAGATAATTTGTAACCAAGATAGGAGAAAAGATTAATTCGCCTGAACAGCGTTTGATTCTTGGTGCAACTGCATTAGCTACACAGCCTTTTATAGATTTGAATAATAAAAAAGCAGACAAAGAAACAAGAGCAGTTTCTGTTGCCAGAACAATAGGTAAAATTATTGCAGGTACACTTGTAGGTGTGGCTGTCAGAGCCGGAAGTATTGCAGCTATTAAAAGATTTTCGGGTGCAGAGCTAAAAACAATTAACGGTGTTACTAAGATTTGTAAAAAAAGCGATAAAGACATATTTGTTCCTCTATTTGCCAAAATTAGACCTAATATAACAGAAGCTGATTTTGCGAAAGAGTATAAAAATTATACAAATGCATTAGGAACTGTTGCGGCAACTGTTGCTATGATTTTTACAAACTTTTTGATTGATGCACCGCTGACAAAATTTATAACAGATAAATTAACAAATACTGTACGTAAAAACATTGAAAAACAAGAAGCCGGAGGTGTTAAGTAATGTCAACTCCGTCTTTATATCAACAAGCATTAGCTCAAATTTACAAAGCATATTCACAAGATGTCGGTAAAGCTCTTGTTCATATGGGAACAGCCGGCTGGTTGTTCTCTGCAATTGCTCAGGTGGCAATGATTGCTACTAATAAAAATATGGATAAGAAAGAAAAACAATTTCTTATTCCTCAGGAAATCGCTGACGGTGCAATCAATGTAGGTTTATTCTTTACCGTAAGCAAACTTATAAAAGATTACGCTGACAAACTTGTTGAAAACCGGTAAAATCTCCCTAAAGAAAACAGATGCAATTATTGACAGACTTAATAATACTAATCAGTCAAATACATCATATATTAAAGGAATTTCTGACAAATATACAGAAATGGTTCAAAAAGCCAATATTGATGAAACATTAAAGAAAAACATTCTAAATGGTAAAGATAAATATACATCATTATTTTATGAAAAAGCTATTTCTGAATTGGAAAATTTGTCCACAAGCAAAGGAAATATTTTTTCAAAAAATGCCAATAATTTAATAGCTCATAAAGCTGACCAAAATTTGCTTAATGCATTAAAACAAGGACAAAAAGAATTTCTCGGTTTTAAAAACGGTGTCGGTGTAATTGCCGCAATCGCTGCCTCTGTTCTTGCATCAAATATAATTACACCGGTATGCAGAAATATTGTTGCAAACAAATGTCAGGACAGCTGCAAAAAACAGGAACAGAAACCCGTTTATAATAAGATGCCTATAAATCCCGTATTTAATATTCAACCTAAAACTACATTTGATGCATTTAAAATCTAATATTATATAATATAAAAAATGACTACAAGTTTGAGAAAAAGTGACAGGCGATTTAAAGAAAAATCAAATCATTTTTATTAAATTTTAAAAGCTAGTTGCCCAAAATAATCAAACCATCTGTAACAAGAAATCAAACCATGTGTTCTTTTACATATACATCAAATATCCCTCTTGGGGACTATTAATATTTTGATAGGCTCTCTGTAATTGAATTAAAATAAATGTTTCTAGTTTAAAGCAATTAAAAGACATAGGGGACTTTCATCCCCTCTGTCTTACTTCAAAATCAACCATACTAACAATAAAAAAATTAGCAATGGGTGAACTGAAATATTTATGAGATTAATCATACGATTTCTCCTTTAATTAATCTCACACCGGCGTGAGAAGTCACACCCTTATTTAAAGTGGCGTTGCTACCACTTGATAATACAATTCTAGAACTTGTATTATCACAAATAATAAACATCTCGTTCATTATTTGAGAGAGCAATCTTTACAATGACTACTCTACCTCTGTCAAGGTTTTTAGCAGAGGGATATAACTGCCTATTAACTCCCATTTGCTTTAATAATAACATAAATTTATTTAATGCAACAACCCTTTCAAAATTTTATGAACCATGAGTTTGTAGTTTATAGGTTGGGCATACTTGCCCAACCTACGTGTCTGACGGAATAAAGCATTTTAAAGATTTGCAGTAGGGAGTTTAATTAATTATAGCTTTTATAATTTTATATACTTCTGGAATTTTTTCCGGAGATTTTTTAAGCATATCATTAATTTCTAAAAGTAGAGTTTCATTATTTTTATAGCATTCAAAATCAAAAAGTTCAACGGCTTCAATTCCGAGAGCAATAATAATTTTTTCAAGAGTTTCAGCAGTACAAAAATTATTTCCAGTTTCAATATAACTCAATGTGTTTTGCTCAATATCTACAAGCTCAGCTAATTTCTCCTGAGACAAGCCTCTTTTTTTCCTTAATTCTTTAATTCTTTTTCCAATATTTTTTTTTAGTTCCATAAAACCTCTTTTGTCCGATAATAAAATTGAAACTTTGAAAATTTAACAAATGTATAATGATAAAAAGTTGAAATATATCATTTTATATGATAAAATGTAAATAAGGATGATATATTGACGGAAAAATATCATGGAGGATGAATGAAAAACGGCTTTACTCTTTCAGATGTTCTGATTACACTTGGAATATTAGGTGTAATTGCAGCAATAACACTTCCGTCTGTTATAAATAACTATAGAAAAAAAGCACTGGAAACAGGTTTATTAAGATTCTATTCCTTAATGAATCAGGCGTTTTATATGTCATCTATAGAAAACGGACCTGTAAATACGTGGAATTATTTTGACGGAAATTCCTGCCAATTTTATAAAACATACCTCGCTAAATATTTAAATAATACAGAATATGAATGCGGTTACTATCATGACAAAAATTCTAAAATGAATGATGATAGGTTTGTAGGGATATATTTCCCATCAGGTGATATGGCTGTTTTTAGTTACGCACGTGTATTCATTTATACGAATAAGAAAAAGTATTATAAAAATTATCAGGCCTGGGGGAGCAACTCGTCTCTCGATTCACAAATGAAAGGAATAGAACTTTTTCCTTTTGAAATAGCAAAATACAGGGCGTCACATTCAAAAGATATCGGAATAATGCCGTTTGACGGCCTGTCAATTTACTCTAATGACCAATTATTGCAAAGATGCAAAGAAGGACCTTCCCGTTGTACGGCTGTAATAGCCCGTAACGGCTGGAAAATCCCCGATAATTATCCGTTTGAGATAAGATAAACTCTGTTTATATATTTAATTTGTACCTCTTTTTCCAATATTTTTTTCCAGTATGTAGTTTTTAGGTTGGGCATACTTGCAATGTCCTACTGACCGATTACGTTTTAGTGGGGACAATTCAATTGGGAACATAAAATTAAAGACCAAGAAGAATTAAATAATCAAATTGATTATATACATTACAATCCTAAAACACGGTCTTGTAAATAAAGTAAATGACTGGCGTATTCTTCTTTTCATAAATTTGTAAAGCAAGGTTTATATGAAAATGATTGGGGTAGCATAGATGATATTAAACATATTAAAGATTTAGATTTTGAATAGTCTGTCTTTATCTTTGTTACTTTTCATCAAATCAACTATTTATATTTGCAAATGCTTTAAATATTCCTGTTTACAAACGGTTCGTATTTCTTGATGTTGAAGAAAAATTTACATCACTGAGGAAGTATAGTTGATAGTTTGGGATATTTGGTAAACACCATTGTTTTGAATTGTATCAAGAATATATGAAACTGAAATACTGATTTAACTCAGATGTTGTGCAGGATAAGTATTGTGGGATATTTTATTTATAAAATAATCTGTATTATTTTTGATGTTTCACTAATTATTTGGGCATTGTCCTCATCAGACATTTTTGAATTTTTAATCATAACTGTTACGTAATAAAATGTATCGTCCATATCCAGCATAATTGTAATTTTTAGACCGTTGGATGTTCTTGAAGAGGAACCTGTTTTCTGCCCGATAATCGTATTCTTTGCATAAATTAAAAAACAGAGGATTCCCTCTGTTTTTCGAATTTTAAATAAATATTACTTATTTTATTTAAATATTTTTATAAATTATTCTTGAAAAATGTTTCTATTTTATCAAACGGGATTTTATCAAGATTATCATACAAATCTACGTGATTTGCACCCTCTATAATTAATAATTCTTTATTATCTCCTTTAAGTTTTTTAAATGCATCTTCACCAAAGTATCTGCTATGAGCTTTTTCACCATGTATAACAAGTACAGCACTTTTAATTTCGTTACTGTATGCTAAAATAGGCATATTTATTAATGATAAAGATGAGGTCATATTCCAATTCCCATTAGAATTTATTGATCTTTTATGAAAACCTCTTTCTGTTTTGTAGTAATTCCAGTAATCTTTTACAAATTGAGGTTCTTCGCCTGTAAGTTTTTCGGGTAGCCCCGGAGCTTTTGCGTATGTACCTTTCTTGTAATCTTCAGTACGTTGTCTATTAAGACTTTGTTTTAATTCATATCTGCCTTGTTCATCAATTGTATCATTGTATCCTTTTGCATTGACTCTTGTCATATCATACATTGTAGATGCAACTGTTGCTTTTATTCTTGTATCCATTGCTGCGGCATTAATTGCAAAACCTCCAAATCCGCAAATACCTAATATTCCAATTTTATCAGAATCAACCATTTCTTCATTGCTTAAAAAATCGACTGCTGCAGAAAAATCTTCTGTATTTATATCAGGAGAAGCAACATTACGCGGCTCACCTTTACTTTCTCCGGTATATGACGGATCAAATGCAAGTGTTATAAATCCTCTTTCAGCTAATTTTTGTGCATAAAGTCCTGATGCCTGTTCTTTTACCGCTCCAAATGGCCCTGAAAGTGCTATTGCCGGTAATTTTGCCGATTTTTGAATGTTTTTTGGAATGTATAAATCTCCTGTTAAAGTGATACCGTATCTGTTTGTAAAATTAACTTTTTTTACAATAACTTTGTCACTTTGAGGGAACGTTTTATCCCAATCTTTTGCTATCGTCATGTTACATCCTCCTATAATTATTATAAATGTAAAACAAATTAATAGTAAATTTTTAATCATTTTAACTCCTTATATAATTTTATAAAATTTATGTTTCAATTCTTCGGATAATTTTGGCAGGATTGCCGGCCGCAATACAGTTTCTAGGAATATTGTTGGTTACAACACTTCCAGCCCCAATAATTGCACCATCTTCAATTTCTACTCCGGGTAATATCGTACAGTCTGAACCTATCCATACATTTTTACCTATTATCACAGGTTTTGGTTTAATATTATTGCGGAACTTTGGGTCAAGATTATGATTTAAAGTCACTATTGTTGTGTTATGACCTATTAAAGTCCCATCTCCTATAGTTATCCCGCCTTGATCCTGAAATTTACAGCATGCATTTATAAAAATATTTTTGCCTATTGTTATATTTTTACCGCAATCTGTATAAAAAGGTGGAAAAAGTCTAAACGTTTCATCAATTTTTTTACCTGTAAGTTTTGAAAAAAGTTCTCTTATTTCTTCGGGAGTGTTGTATTTGTTGTTTATTTCGTTTGTAATTTTTAAAGCATCCTGGCTAAGTTTATGAAACATTAGCATTAATTCTGATCCGTCTATAACGGCTTGCTGTTCTTTCATTGCTTTTAAAAATTCGCTTAAGTCCATAGATTCATTATTTACTATTATCTTAAAAATAGCAAATACCTATATTGAATATTAAAATATACTTATTAAGCATAAAGAGATAATCATTATTGATTATCTCTTTAGCAGTTGTTTTTGAATAAACTTCTATTTGTTGTTAATATCGCTAACGTCACCGTTTACTTCAAGTTTACCGTTTTTATTTATGAATTGAACTACATCATTATTGGATTTTACTTTACCGTTTATGGTTGTTCCGTTTTCGCCAAAATTAACAAATCTTATATTTTTGTCATTATTAATTTGAGCATTTTCTCCAACATTTAATCCTGTTCCATAATTTGATATTATTACTGAATCAGATTGGTTATTTACTTTACCATTAACATTTAAAGCACCGGCTTTATTAATAAGAGTTACCTGTGAAGTTGTATTTAATGAACCGTTTACATCCATTCCTCCTTCACCGGTGTTTTGTATTAACAGTTCGTCAGAGTTTAATATTTGAGCATTTTCTCCAATATTTAATTTGTTACCAGTATTAGTGATGTTCATTTTAGCATTTTGATTAGCAATTGTTCCATTAATATTTAAATCACCTTTTCTATTTGTAACGGCAATTGAATCAAATCCTATAATTCCACCATCAAGATTTGCACCTTGTTCTCCATTATTGATTATTTTTACAGGGCCTCCGGATACTATTCCTGAAGTTGAACTTGCATTAATTTTGTTGCCATCGTTAATTATGACTAAATCTTTTTGTGATGCAATTGACCCGTTAAAGTTTAAATCACCTTTTACATTTGTTATTGAAGTTACTCCAGCTTTTCCAATAATATTATCATTTTCATCCTTAGTTGCTCCGTTGTTAATATGGCCGTCAAGAGTCATACCATCATTACCAAGGTTTTGGATTAATACTTCGCCATTTGTATTACTAATGAGGCTGTTTTTACCTGTCACAAGAGCCGTACCCTTATTGGTTAAGTTAAGATTGCCATCTGTATTTTCAATTTTTCCATTTACAATAAATTTACCAGCATTGTTGGTTATTGCGGTTGATTTCGTATTTTTTATTGAACCATTAACGTTTAAACCGCCTTTTCCGTTATTCACGACTCGTATATTTAAATTGTTATTGATTTGAGCATTTTCTCCAACATTTAATGCATTACCGGAATTTGTAATTGAAACAGTTCCATTTTGATTGTTTATTGTTCCATTTATATTTAAATCCTTTGAACGGTTTATAATAGTTGTATTACCGCTATTTTCGATTACACCGTCCAATTGTGCATTTTCTGAACCATAATTAAGAATTCTAATCTCATTATTATTTGATAATTTACCTGTTTGTTTTAAATGTAAACCTTTACCTTGGTTTGTAAGACCTAATTTTCCGTCTGAATTGTTTACGGAACCTCCGATTGTAAAGTTACCGTCTTTATTTATTATAGTAGTATTACCTTTTGAGTTTGACATTGCACCATCAATTGTAATACCTTCATTGCCGGTATTTTGTACAAAAATTGCTCCGTTTTTATTATGAATATTGCCGGATTCTTTTATATGAATTCCTTTACCTGAATTTGTTAAATTAATATTTCCTTCAGATTCAATTTTTCCGGCAATTTCAAGTTTTCCGTTTGAATTAGTAACGGCTGTTCTGTCTTTTGCGTTAATTTTACCGTCAAGACTTAGACCTGCTTCTCCTGAATTTGTAATATCAAGAGTTCCTGAAGTTGTTACATTGCCTGAGATTTTAGCTCCATCAGAACCAGTATTCCAAATTCTTGCTGTACCACTTTTTACATTTCCTGCAACATACAATCCTTTTCCATGATTTGTAACATTTAATTTTCCGCTGTTATTAACATTGCCGTCAATGTTCATATTGCCTGTATTGTTTGTGATAATTGCATCACCTTCATTTTCAATAACACCTTTAACGGACATTCCATTTTCGCCGTTGTTCAACATTGTTAATTTGCCGTTATTTTTAATGTTACCTGTTGTTCCTATAGTTAAATCAGCACCGTTATTTGTGATTGCAAGTTTGCCTTCAGAATTTTTAATAGTATTGTTTACCGCTAAAGTTCCTGATTGATTTGTTATGTTTATATCACCTGTATTTTCAATAGTACCATTAAGCTGTAAACCGCCATTACCTTCGTTGTATACAATTGTTTGTCCATTGCTTGAAATAGATGATTTATTGCTAAGTTTTAAAGCTCCTGAGTAGTTTGAAACAACAGTTTTACCGTTTAGGTTTGATATTTTACCATTTATATTCATATCACCTGCGTTGCTTTGAACTATTAGTTCGCCGGAACTGTTTTCTAGTGCTCCATGAACTTCTAAACCATTTGTTCCATTATTTAGTACTTCTGTTTTTTTATTATTAGAAATTTTGCCGGTTGATGTGATGATTAATTTATCACCATTATTTAAAATCCTAATATCGCCGTTGTTATTTTTAGTTTCTCCGCTTAGCTCTAAAGAACCTTTTTCATTTTGAACAAGAAGATTAGCATCAGATACTGCAATATTACCTGCTATATTTGCACCTTCAGTACCTTTATTTAATATGATAGTTGTATCATTATTTTTTATTTTTCCTGAACTTGCAAGTGTTAATTTAGTACCATCATTTGTTATACTTACTCGGCCGTTTTGATTATCTATTGTTCCTAATATGTTTAATTCGCCTGATTTATTTTTGATTATTGTACTTCCGTCTTTATTTACAGATGTACCTGAAACAGTCATATTTCCTTCATTATTTACCAGGAGAATATTTCCATTTTGATTGTTTAAGTTCCCATTTGATATGAAACCTTCTTTGCCGTTGTTTGTTATTGTAATATTACCGTTATTATTTATTTTGCCGGATACGTTTAAAACACCGTTATTATTAGTTATAAGAGTATTACCATTAGCATTTTCAACAGTTCCGTTTACTCTTAATCCTTTAGATCCTTCATTAGTTAGTGTAATATTACCTTTACCAAAGTTTTTCATTGTACCGTTTGCAATAATCCCGCCATCAGTATTTGTTGATTTAATAAGGATTTTACCATTTTCAGAGGCAATAGCATTAGCATTTGTCACATTAGTGTTAACTAACTGATTAAATAGATTTTCAGCTTGTTGTTCTGACGTTAATACAGTTGCATCTTTAACTCCTGACAGGACTACTGAATTGTTACCCAAAGCCGCTGTTTTTGCTAATATCTCAACATTTTCTCTGGTTAAAACCTTACCGTTAATTGTTACGTCTGCGTTTCCTTGTTTAATTGTATCAAGGCTTTGAGTCATGTAATTTTGTTTATAGTTATTATAGTCATTAGCATTAGGGGTAAGAACTGATAAGGAGCCGACATTCAAAACACCGCTTGCACCTACAACCATTCCGTTTGGTGATACAAATATTGCATGACCGTTGTAAAAATTACCATCACGCATTGAATTAACAATACCATTAATATTTATTTTGTTATCTACTAAGTTTACAAAATTTTCAATATTTTTGTCACCATATTTAAAAATTAAATTAGCAATGTCACCTTTTGAAAGGTTAAAATTTTCGTATTCTCTAAAACCGGTCGCACCATGCATTTGGCTAGGGTCAATGTTATAAATACCGTTATTCCCTGTAATACCGGTAATTTCTGTTCCTGTTGCTTGAAACATTAGAGATTGATAAGCGACAAAACTTACAGCTAGAGCTGCTGCCATTAATTTTTTTGAATTGTTTTTCATCATAATTTTATTCCTTATTTTTACCCCTGTTTAAATATTAAAAAGGAAACATGAAAAAAATTGTTAAATTATGAATATTTATTACAAAAAATAATACATTTAGGTAATAATTTTTACATAAAATTTCGATTATGTCTGATTTAACAGCATTAAAATTTATATTAAGATATGTTTATATTTTGTTCATTTATTTCATCATTTTTATCAAAAAACCATTCGATAAGAGGCTTTTTTTCTCCAAATGAAAAATGAAATCCTTGTTCAAAATCAGAATCTGTTAAAAATTCGTAGCTTATATTGAATGCCAGCGGCTCTTCTTTTATACCAAGTTTTTTAAATTTTTCAGCAGATATTTTATTCCCATTGTCTTCCATAACATTTGAGTAATTATAACCATCGAAACAGCAGAAAGGGACTTTAAATTTTCCATCTGTTCCAACATTCATTAATCCAAAAGAGCGGCATATAATACCTCTATATTCATATACAGAACACTCATTATTTATTAAAAATGGACAGTCATATTTAAATGTTTCACCTTTAAAATTTAACATATTTAGTCTTATATTTTTAATATTTTGTGCAATGAGTTTTTTTGTTTCTAAATTTAGCTGCCATAATCCCATCATTAAATAATCCATTTCAATTTTAGAATAGGGAAATTGTGCATTTTTACAACACATACTGCAGCCTTTTTTACAAAAAATATAAGGTTTTTGTTTTTCAAAAAATTTATTCAATTTTTCACTTATGAATTTTAAATAAACAAGATAATTTTCTAGCATGATTTTTCCCTGAGAAAATGCTGCCAAAATTTCATATAAATTTTGGCAGCAATAGAGGCTAAATTTTATTTAAGATATTTTCCGAAAAATTCTGTTAATTTTTCAACAGCTGTAGCTACATATTCGGGTTTATAGTACATTTCCATATGAGTAGCATTTGGAATTACCAAATATTCTTTAGGCTCAAGAGCTTTATCAAAAGCTTCTTTACTAAAGTATGCGGATTCGGCTTTTTCTCCAACAATAAATAAAACGGGACGTGGAGATAAATATTCCGGATGATCGAATGCTGTGAACGCAGCTTGTTGAGCATAGTTAGAGAAAATATATTTATTTTCTGAACGAGGATGAGCTGCCAATGGTGTCCTGTAATATTCATATCCCTGACGATACATTATAGGAGCATTTTCAGGTATTTCTCCTAACGAATTTGGTACATATCCTGAGTATTTTATAGGTTCTCCATTAACCTCTTTAGTCCTTTGTTCGGCAGCTTCCGCAAGTTTTTTATGTTGTTGTTCAATTGTCATTGAATCACCTAAGCCTTGACGTCTTGCACGACCCAGGTCAAATGCTGAAACGGTTGCTACAGCTTTTATCCTCATTTCTGTTTCAGCTGCATTAAATGCGTAGCCTCCGCCTGCACATATACCAAGGACTCCGATATTATCTTTATCAACGAATGGAAGAGTTGTAAGATAATCTACTGAAGAACGTACATCTTCTACCCTTGAGGTCGGATTTTCTAAAAAATGAGGATTACCTTCGCTTTCTCCTTGGTATGCCGCATCATAGGCTAATGTTATAAAGCCGTTCTCGGCTAACTTTTTAGCGTATAGGCCGGCTACTTGTTCTTTTACCCCGCCTGCAGGATGGACTATAATAATTGCCGGATATTTTTTTGTTTTGTCAAAATTATTAGGTTTATATAGTTCACCTGCTATTTTTATGTTTGTATATTTTTGGTTGTAATAAACTTTATCTTTCATAATTGCTTGTCCTTTATAAGTATTTGCAGCAAGTCCGCTGGGTATTAATATTAATGTGGTTAATAATGCAATAATAGTCTTTTTCATAAGTTCTCCTAAAATTTACTTAACCAGTTCGTAATTTCTTTTTCTGTATTTGCATTTCCATTTTCATATATAATTAATGGATTAAGAACAGTGGAACCTTTTGCAAGGGCGGCCATATCTTTATCAATTGTATAACCTCCGCCGCCGCCATGGGTTATAAATGGAATTATTGTTTTTCCTTCAAAATTATTTTCAGAAAGAAATGTCATAACCGGCGGTGCCATTGTATACCACCAAGCTGGCGTTCCAACAAATATTACATCATAGGTGGAAATATCGGTATTTTTAATAGGTGGATGTATACCTTTGTCTTTTTGTTCTTTTGCTATCCCGTAAGCTGTTTCATTATAATCACTCGGGTATGGTGTTACAGGTTCAATAGAAAATATATCACCTCCGACTTTGTTGTGAATTTTTTCTGCTATTGATTTGGTATTCCCGCTCCATGAAAAATATGCTACTAAAATTTTTTTGTTCATAAGACCTCCTTCAATTGAAGTTACTGCTTCTGTTTTTTGTGTTAAGGAATATATGAGCCCGGCACAAAGAATAATTAACAGTGGTAAAATAATTAATAATAATTTTTTATCCATAAAATCTCCTTTTATTTTGCCATTCCAATAATCATTTCTACAGTTTCCGGATCATAATGTGAAAAGAACAAACTTTTACCTGTATCTAATGCTCTTATTTCTTTTATTTCTTCATCAGTTAATTTAAAGTCAAATATATCAAAATTTTGTTGCATACGTTCTTTTTTAACTGATTTAGGAATAACAACAATATCTTCTTGAGTTAAAAATCTTAAAGCAACTTGTGCGGAGGATTTGTTGTATTTTTCGCCAATGGATACAAGGGTTTCGTTTTTAAACATATTATTTTTGCCTTCGGCAAAAGGACCCCAGGCCATTATTTGGGTATTATATTTTTTCATAATTTTATGTGCTTGTTTTTGTTGTTGAAAAACGTGAGTTTCAACTTGATTTATTGCCGGTTGTATTTCGCAAAAATGTGACAAATCTATAAATCTATCTGGATAAAAATTACTTACACCTATTGCTCTTGCTTTGCCTGATTTATAAGCTTTTTCCATAGCACGATAAGTTCCGTAATAATCTCCAAACGGCTGATGAATTAATAATAAGTCAACATAATCTGTTTGAAGTTTTTTCAAGGATTCATCTATTGAAACTGAAGCTTTATTTTCACCGGCATTTGAAATCCATACTTTTGTTACAAGAAAAATATCTTCTCTTTTTACGTTTGAATGCTTTATTGCATTACCAACGCCTTCTTCATTATAATATGCTTGAGCGGTATCGATTAGCCTATAACCAACATCAAGAGCATCTTTTACGCATCTTTCACATTCGTCAGGGGTAACCTGATAAACACCATAGCCTAAAATAGGCATTTCAATACCATTGTTTAATTTTACAGTTTCCATTTTTTAACTCCTTATTAATGTATAAAATTTGTGTATTCAACTTGCTCTGATTGAGGCGGATTAATACCGGCATCTTTTGCAGCTTTTTGACATTTAAGATGATATGCAAAATTTTTGGCCAAAATTCGCATATTCTGCATGCCTTCTTTATCTTGCAAAACTTCTTCAGGGTTTTGTCCATGAACCATATTCCAGTATCGCCCTGAAATTATAGGCATTTGGTTAATTTGGAAATATTTATTAAGCTGATCAATAGTAGCGGTTGTACCTGCACGACGTGCAGAAACAACGGCCGTTCCGGGTTTATGCTTAAACGAATCATGTCCTGACATATAATCAACAAAAAATGCTCTATCTAAAAATGGAATTATTCCTCCGGCAGCTGAGCCATAATGTACAGGAGAACCAATTATATATCCGTCGAATTCTCTTGCATATTCCACAAATTCATTGACTTTATCTTTTATGATACAACGGCCGATTTTTCCGCAAGCCCGACAGGCACGGCAGGGGGCTATTGGATCTTTTCCTATGTAATAAATTTCTGTTTCAATATTTTCTTTATTTAGCGTAGTTGCAATTTCATTTAACGCTGTATATGTACAACCGTGTTCATTGGGTGAACCGTTAATTAATAAAACTTTCATTTCTTCTCCTATTTTAATTTTGAATATTCTTTATCGGATACTTCTTCAAGCCATTCTGTTGAGCTTCCTTCTGCAGGAACAGAAATTGCTATATGAGAAAACCAGCTGTCAAATGCGGCTCCATGCCAGTGTTTAACTTCTGCAGGAATATTAACTACATCGCCGGGTTTTAATTCTTGTGCCGGCTTACCCCATTCTTGATAGTAACCTCTTCCTGACGTTACAAGAAGTATTTGGCCTCCCTTATGATGAATATGCCAATTATTTCTACAGCCGGGTTCAAATGTTACATTTGAACTTGGAACTCCTTCATTTGTTAAAGGCATTAAGTAGCTTTGACCTTTAAAATATTTTGCATAAGCCGTATTCTTTTCACCAATTGCAAATGCTCCGCTTTTTGAATATTTTGTTAAATCAAGTATCGCATTTATCTGTTCATCTGTTAAGCCTGTTTTTTTGCCTATTTGAATATGGGAATTTAGTTGTGCTTCAAGCCCTTGAATGGACGAAAGTGCAGAGATTGTTGCAATTTCTCTTTCTTGATATGTCAAAACACCTCGTGCAAATATGTCAGCGAATAAATGTTCTTTTAAATATTGGTCTATAGCAGGCACAAATTCATATATGCCGCCTTTAATATGGTTTCCGGTTAATTCGACTTGAACATTATCACCATAGGCAAATTTGTCAGTTCCTTTTGGTAAAACTTTACCTTCTTGTCCAATTTTATCATGTTTATCTTTTCTTAAATCAATAACTTTTTTGAAAGTGCTTAATGCGTTTAAACTTCTTGGAAAACCGCAATATGCATACATTTGCACTAATATTTCTTTTATTTCATTAATGGTTAAACCTTCATCCAGCCCTTTGTTTAATGCTTTTTCAAGATTCTCTAAATCACCGCTGGCTGTATATGACGAAATCATTACAATGTTTTTCTGTTTGTCAGTTAAAAGATTACTTGCCATACATTTTTCTCCTATAAAAATTCCTGTCGTAAGAATAATTCCAATTAATGCAGTTAAAATTTTTTTCATATATACCCTCATTTTGTAAAACTATTATATTTATTATTAAGTCTGTTTATAAAATTTTGAAGACCTGTTTCTATCTTTTTCTTATCTGATTCTCTCATTATATTAAAAAATTTTTTATTTTTGAGTTAAAATAATTGTAGGAGGTTAGGAGTGGAATATAAATATAAAGCGATAAGGGATATAATATTAAAGCATATTCCTGGAGTAGGAAATTATGAAACATCAATTAAAGGATTGCGAATAGTCAGAAGAAATAATCCAACAGATTTTTTAAGATGTTTTTATACTCCCAGTTGTATCCTTGTTTTGCAGGGTGTAAAACATATGCTTTATGGTGAAGAAAATTTAATTTATTCAAAGGGTCAATATGTAGTTTCATGTACTGATATTCCTGTTTCAAGCAGGGTAGTTGAGGCGACAGAGAATGAGCCTTTTGTTGTTTTAATTTTGGAATTGGATTCGAGTATAATTTCCGGGCTTCTTTTAGAAACTAAATTGACCAGGACTATTGATAGCAATGATAAATCTATTGCTATTGCAAATACTGATGAAGAATTATTGGATGCGTTTTATCGTTTGGCTCAGCTTTTGGATAAGAATGTATCAGAGCAGCGGATTTTGTCACCGATTATAATAAAAGAAATTTATTATAGACTTTTAGTCGGGCCATTGGGAAACCAATTATGTTTAATCAACACAAAAGGAACAAGCTCAAACCAAATCGTTCAAGCTATTTCGTTTATAAAAGATAAGTACAGTGAAAAGTTAAATATGGATAAAATCGCTAAAAGTGTAAATATGGCACCTTCATCTTTTTATAGAAATTTTAAGAAGGTAACACAGGTTAGTCCTTTACAGTATCAAAAACAGCTAAAGTTATATGAGGCACAACGTTTAATGTTATCGGGTGAGCATAATGCGGAATCAGCGAGTTATATTGTAGGCTATGAAAGTCCTACTCAATTCAGTAGAGAATATAAAAAAATGTTTGGCAATCCTCCTAAAACTGATATTAAAAAATTAGCAGTATAAAATTAAAGAAAATGAATAGCATAGTAAATAGAATTTTTAAAAATAAAGTATTTAATAAACAAAAAATGTTAAAATTCGGATTTAAATGCATAAATAAAAATTATGTATATGTTCGACCAATAATGGATAAACAATTTGAGTTGATAATAACTGTTTCAAAATCAGGCAATATTGAAACAAAATTGGTTGATTTTGTATCAAACGAGTTATATACTTTGCATATAATGGATGAGGTTGTCGGAACATTTGTTGGAGAAGTTCGAAAAGCTTACGAAGAAATTTTGCAATTAATTTCACGGGAATGTTGTGAAGTAACGTTTTTTATTTTCCCTCAAGCTAATAGAATTGCGTCTTTAATAAAAGATAAGTATAATGATACGCCTGAATTTTTATGGGATAAGCTTCCGGGATATGGAGTTTTTCGAAATCCTAAAAGTAAAAAATGGTATGCTATAATTGTACCGTTAGACAAATCAAAGTTGGATAAAAATTCTAAAGGCAAAGTTGAAATTTTAAATATTAAACTTGCCCCAAATGAAGTAATACAGTTACAAGAAAAGAATGGATTTTATCCTGCATACCATATGAATAAAAAAAGTTGGATAACAATATTGCTTGATGATATAATTTCTGATAAGAATATAATGATGTTAATTGAAAAAAGTTATAATTTTTCGAATAAATAGACTATGGAACAAAGATCACTTTTTGAAAATGAAGAAAATCAACCTTTGGCCTCTCGTTTAAGGCCAAGGAATTTGGACGAATTTGTTGGCCAAACCCATCTTATAGGTGAGGGAAAGATTTTACGTAAGTTAATAGAAGAAGATAAGATATCTTCGCTTATTTTTTGGGGCCCTCCTGGAGTTGGTAAAACCACGTTAGCAAGTATAATTGCAAATAAAACACATTCTGCATTTATTAATTTTTCTGCGGTTACAAGCGGTATTAAGGAAATAAAGACAGTTATGATGCAAGCTGAAGAAGCTAGAAAAATCGGGCAAAAAACAATAGTTTTTGTGGATGAAATTCATCGTTTTAATAAAGCACAGCAAGATGCATTTTTACCGTTTGTAGAAAAAGGCAGTATTATTTTGATAGGTGCAACAACAGAAAATCCATCTTTTGAGGTTAACGGAGCGTTACTTTCCAGGTGTAAGGTTTTTGTTTTGCAGGGATTAAAAACAGAAGATTTAATTATGCTTTTAAAACGTGCGGTAGCGGATGAGCGAGGATTTGGTACTCAAAAGGTAAATATAACTGATGAACAATTGGAAATTATTGCAAAGTTTGCCAATGGTGATGCAAGAAATGCACTTGCAACGCTTGAGATGATAGTATTAAACGGCAATGTCGGCAGTGACGGAGAAATTACAGTAACTGATGAAACGATGGAACAATGTATCTCTAAAAAATCTCTTTTATATGATAAAAATGGAGAAGAACATTATAATATAATTTCGGCTTTGCATAAATCAATGCGTAATTCAGATCCGGATGCTGCGGTATATTGGCTTGCAAGGATGTTAGAGGCAGGAGAAGATCCTTTGTATGTTGCAAGGCGAGTTACAAGATTTGCCAGTGAAGATGTCGGGCTTGCAGACCCGCATGCTCTTGAAATAGCCGTTGCGGCTTATCAAGCTTGTCATTTTATCGGAATGCCGGAATGTTCGGTACATTTAACTGAAGCAGTAATTTATATGTCGCTTGCCCCAAAATCAAATGCATTGTATATGGCATATGAGAATGCGAAAAGGGATGCGATAAAAGAGCTTGCTGAACCAGTACCGTTAGTAATAAGAAATGCTCCAACTAAATTGATGAAAGAATTAAATTATGGTAAAGGCTATCAATATGCTCATGACACTCAGGAAAAATTAACTAATATGCAATGTCTTCCTGATTCGTTGCTCGGAAAAGAATATTATTGCCCTACTGAACAAGGTTTAGAGAGTAAATATAAAGCAAAATTGGAACAAATTAAAAATTGGAAAAAATCACATTAAAAATCGTTAAATTCTAATGCTTTATAAATTTCTTTAATAAATTAAATACCTGAAACTGGAATTGACCATATGACTGAAACGGTTAGTAATTGGAGAAAAAGCTTTAATAATTATCCATATAATATTTCATAAATCTGTTGACAGTCAATACAAATTCGTTGTAGAATTTATGTATAATCCCGGATCGTCTAGTGGCAGGACTGAAGACTCTGGATCTTCCGACGGTGGTTCGAACCCATCTCCGGGAGTTTTTTATTGCTTTGTAAATTACTGCCTCTAACTTTTCTATCATTTTCTCTTTTAATAATATAAAAAATTTATATAATTGTTTAATTTAACATAAATATTTCAAAATTAAGATATGCAGCAAAAATTATCCATATAAAATAAGGAATTAAAAGGTAAGCAGCTATTTTTGATTTTTTGTAAAAAAGTATTATATTTATGAAAACAAAGATTATAAGTAATATTA
Source organism: Candidatus Gastranaerophilales bacterium (assembly GCA_944323365.1). GTDB lineage: Bacteria > Cyanobacteriota > Vampirovibrionia > Gastranaerophilales > Gastranaerophilaceae > SIG32. The sequence goes on along the minus strand of CALUSG010000001.1, from coordinate 54,337 downwards.
TTATAAAAAACGCTAATGCTATGTTATGCAAACCAAAATAAACAGGTGACCAGCAAAAGTTAAGGATTAACTGGATAATGAAAATAACAGTCGGGAATATTTTATCTTTGCTAAAACCATCTTTTATAAAAAATAAAAATGAAATGGCAATCATAAGGTAAAGAATAGTCCAAACAACAGGAAATATCCAGGCAGGCGGAGTAAATGGGGATTTATTCAATGAATAATACCATAAAGAATCTTTCATAAAATAATTATCAGAAGTAACAATACAAAAAACATTCCTCTTTTAGGTTAATTTTTATTAAGTAAAGTTGAGTTTATCGGCAAAAAAATAATGTTTAAAATTTTATTATTATAATTTTTACAAAGATTAAAGGTACTTTATGCAAATAAGTTTAAATACACAAAATATTGTGCATTCAAATATAAATCAGTGTTTTGGGACGAAACGTGTAGGTTTAACCCCCTTGAAATATGATACAGTATCTTTTGGGTCAAATGTATTTGATGAAAAAAATTGCTGGAGAATTTACAAAAAGCAATAGCAAAGGATGATACAAAAAAAATTCTTGATACTTTTGGAATAGAGTCTGAAGAGGATGAAGATGGTTTTTTGACAATATCTTATTATGAACAACCTCAAATTGAAGGTAAAAGATATAAATATTCGGATTTTGGAATAGATGAAAATAAATTATTTGAAAAAATAAAACATATAAATGGTGATGCCGATTTTTTAGATTCAGAAGTTAGCGATTTAGGTAATCTTGAGTCTATTGGCGGTAATGCATATTTTGAAAATTCAGAAATTAAAAGCTTAGGTAAACTTGAATTTATATATGGGGATGCTTTTTTTCAATATTCGTCGATTTTACGGTTAGATAAGCTAAAATATATAGGCGGAAATGCTAAATTTGGGAAAAATATTAAAGATTTTAGCAATCTTGAATATATCGGTGGATGTATATTAGACCTATCAAATTTTACATTTGAAGAATTAGAAGAGGACAAATAACAATTTTTGGCGGCGGCAACGGGATTCGAACCCGTGTCAACAGAATGAGAATCTGCTATCCTGACCCCTAGACGATACCGCTATATATCTATATTGTATCACTAAAAAATTTTTAGTAAATTTTTTTAAAACATCAACAAAATGAATGATTTTATTTTTTAAATCCTTTGCTAATATAAAACTATACTCCTTAGAGACTAAGATACACATATCCCTAATCAACAGCTATGCACCTCAGTACATAGCTTTTTTTTATACTTGTTGTTATAATATACAAAAATAAGGAGATATAAATGTTTGAAGCACTAAAAAGAAATTTATCAGAGTTTAAAACTTTTGCGATGAAGGGAAATGTAGTAGATATGGCCGTTGGTATAGTTATCGGTGCGGCATTTGGGAAAATTATTGATTCTTTAGTAAAAGATATAATTATGCCTCCATTAGGATGGTTATTAGGCAGAGTAGATTTTACAAATCTTTATTTGACCCTTCCAAATTACGATGGAAAAATTATAAAATATCCATCACTTGAGGCTGCTCAAAGTGCCGGGGCTGTTACAATTAACTACGGAATATTTATTAACACATTGATTAGTTTTGTTATAGTAGCATTTGCAATATTTTTATTAATAAAAGCAATCAATAAATTACGAGCTAATGAAGTTAAGGAAGAAGCCGTTACAACAAAAACTTGCCCGTATTGTTATACAGAAATAGATATAAGGGCTAGTAAATGTCCAAATTGTACATCAGTATTATAATTTTTGTGTTAAGATATAGATATGTTTGAAAGTTTAAGTGACAGATTACAAAGCATAATAACTAAAACCCGTGGAGCAGAATTAACACAAGATAACATGCAAGAGGCTTTACGGGAAATTCGACGTGCACTTTTGGAAGCTGATGTTAATTTACGAGTTGTAAAAGCTTTTATATCAGCGATTAAAGATAAAGCCGATGGCGAAAAGGTTTTAGAAGGTGTTAACCCGTCACAACAGCTTGTTAAGATAGTTCATGATGAATTGATTGAACTGTTAGGCAAAGAACAAAAACCATTAGATTTAAGCGGACATCCGTCATTGATTATGATGCTTGGCTTGCAGGGTTCAGGTAAAACAACATCATCTGCTAAGCTCGCAGTAAAACTCAAAAAAGAAGGTAAAAATCCTTTGCTTGTAGCCTGTGATGTATACCGTCCGGCGGCTATTTCACAGTTAAAAACTCTAGGTAATGAAATAGGAGTTGAAGTTTTTACTATTGATGGTTCAAAAGATGTTAAAAATATTGTGCAAAATGCAATTGATTATGCAAAAAACAACGGATTTAATGTTTTAATCCTTGATACTGCCGGGCGTTTGCAGATTGATACGGATATGATGGCCGAGCTTTTGATAATAGACAGAGTTTTTAATCCACAGGAAAAACTTCTTGTAATTGATGCCATGACCGGTCAGGAAGCCGTAAATGTTGCAGAAAATTTTGACGCACAAATCGGTTTAACAGGATTGGTTTTGACAAAACTTGATGGCGATAGCCGTGGAGGTTCTGCTTTAAGTATAGTTTATTGTACCGGAAAACCTATTAAGCTTACAGGTACAGGCGAAAAACTTAATGCGTTGGAAGATTTTTATCCTGAGCGTATGGCAACTAGAATTCTCGGTATGGGTGACATAGTTTCACTTGTTGAACGAGCACAGGAAGTTTTTGATGAAAAATCTGCTAAAGAACTTGAAGCTAAAATGGCAAAAGCGGAATTTACCTTTGACTACTTTTTAAAAATGCAAAAGCAGATGAAAATGTTAGGTTCAATGGATCAAATCCTCGGTATGCTTCCCGGCATGAAAATATCTAAAGATGATCGTGAAAAACTTTCTCATGAAGGCGAAAAACAATTTAAAAAAATCGAAGTGTTTATTCAGAGTATGACACCGGAAGAACGTGCTAACCCGGCACTATTAAACACAAGCCGTAAAAAACGTATTTCCAAAGGCTGCGGCATTGATATGCATAATATTAACCTTTACATCAAACAGTTTGAACAAATGCGTATGATGATGAAGGGCATGAATGATATGAAAAAAATGATGGGCGGTTTTGGCGGTAAAATGGGCAAACACGCCATGACTAAAGCCATGTCAATGATGCGAAAATTCAGATAAATTGTCAAAATCAATTAAAGTTCTGTCAATTTTATTATAAAGTTTATTATTGAGTCTGTTTATCTTTTTAAGAAAACAAAGTATATAGCCTACGTCTTCTTTGTTTCTATTTGCAATACAGAAGCCCTCCAATATTTTTAAAAATACTATTATTTTCATATAATCATACATAATCTGTGAAAACCTTTTACTAAAATTCATTTTCACTCCTTTTATTATGCTATAACTTTTATAATATTAGTTATAACATAATAGAATTTATAAGTCAATATATGTATACTTATAAATTATGAATAAAGAAACTTTATTAAAGAAGTTTGGTAAAAATGTAAAAATTGAACGTGTTAAAAAAGATTTAACACAGGAGCAGCTTGCTGAAATTATGGGAGTATCACAAAATTATGTAGCAAGCATTGAAGGCGGAAAAGAAAACATGTCATTGGGTAAAGTGTTAGAGCTTTCAAAATGTTTGAAAGTTGATATTGAGGCTCTTTTGGTTTTTAAATAGATTAATTATTCCGATCACTATAACAGGAAAGTTTTCGAAACAATAGCGGAGCCGGAGGCGAGAGCGTCATCGAGAAAACTTCCTCGTTATAGTGCTTATTAATGATTACGGAGTAGACCTCTTTCACTCCACCGCACAACAACATTACTGTAAAAAAGGCGGAAAGGCGGTGAGAGAATGAAAGAACGGATAATAAAAGATGCCCTGGTCATAATAGGACATCTTTTACAAGTTATTTCTATAGGGTCTGTAACGGCTGTCTTGCAGGGCAGCCACCATATATATTCATTATAGTTTTTTGAGTTTGTCAACCGTAGGTTATTTTTTGAGCATCACAACGGCATGTGCTTCAATTGCAAGTTTTTGGCCTACAGCATCCAAATGCTCATTGGTTTTAGCTTTGATAGATAATTCATCAGGCTCGATTTCCAAAATTTTGCATAAAACTTTTTTCATTTTCGGAATATACGGCATCATTTTAGGTTCTTGAGCAATAATATTACTGTCAATGTTCACAATCTGCCAGCCTTTTTCCAAAATTTTTTCGTAAACTTTTTCAAGTAAAATTGTGCTTTCGATGTCCTTATATTTTTTATCAGTATCGGGGAAAAGTGTTCCGATATCAGAGAGAGCAAGAGCACCTAATATTGCATCAATAATCGCATGAATTAAAACGTCAGCATCAGAATGTCCCAAAAGCCCTTTTTCATGGGTAATCTTAACTCCGCCGATAATCAGGTCACGCCCTTCGGTTAATTTGTGAATATCATATCCTAAACCTATTCTATACATTTTTGACTCCCGACTTCACAAATTGTTCTACAGCCTTTACAAAGCCGTCATTTTCAACAGTATCTGTTATATAATCCGCATATGATTTCAATTCATCCGTAGCATTTCCCATAGCAACCTTAATCCCGCCGGCTTTTAACAGTTCTATATCGTTATTTTGATCGCCTATTGTTAAAATTTCATCTTGTCTTATTCCCCACATATCCGCCAAGAACTTGACACCTGAGGATTTTCTAGCATCTTTTGAGCCTATTTCACAGAAAAACGGTGTGGATTTTACCAGGTATAAATCCGGAAACTCTCTGCTTAATTCTTCTACCCAGCCCGTAACTTTATCCGCATCTTTTAAGTCTATTGCAAGAAGTTTATTGACATTTTCAATATTCAAATCATCAAAAGAACAAACAGTATAATCTATAAATCTGCCGTCAGTGTATTCTTTAACTATTTCGTTATCACGTTCAACATACAATTTATCATCAAGATACAAGTTTAAGTGAACATTGTTTTTTCTTGCCCACTTAATAATTTTTTTTGCATAATCAGGTCTTAAATCTTTTTGATAAAGTGTTTTACCGTTTGCATCTTTTATTAAACCACCCTGATATGACACAATAGGAGTGTGTAATCCGAGTTCCTGTGCAACAGGAACAGCTGAGCTGTGCATTCTGCCTGTTACTAAAACAACTTTAATCCCATTTTCATCAAGTTCTTTTATACATTTTTTAACCTCGGGACTGAATTGAAAACTCCATTTTAAAATTGTACCGTCAATATCGGTTGCAACCATTTTAATCATAATTTAAAAGCCCTCATTAACCCGCAAATAGTTTTTGCGTCATTAATCTCTCCGTTTTTAATTTTTTCGTAAATTTCATCAAGTTTATATTCAAAACACTGGATAATTTCGCCTTCATCCGGATGTTCACCTACAAATTCTAATTCTGTTGCATAATAAAGGTACAATTTTTCATTGCAAAATCCAGGAGTCGTATTGATATATCCCAAATCTTTCCAGCATTTTGCCCTGTATCCGGTTTCTTCCTCCAGTTCTCTTTGGGCTGCAGGGAAAGGTTCTTCACCTTTTTCAAGTTTCCCTGCCGGAAGTTCCAGCACTGTTTCCTTTATTGGGTATCTAAATTGTTTCACCATTAAAATTGTATCAGAACTTTTTTGTGCTGCAATTACTACACCACCGGAATGTTCTACAACTTCACGGGTAGATTTTCGGCCTGTTGAAATTTCTACATCATCACGGCAAACATCAATTACTTTTCCACGGTAAACATATTCAGAATTCAGTGTCTTTTCTTCAAAATTCATACTTTTATTTTAACACAATAAATTCATATTTTGTCAATTTTTAGAGTGCACGGATTATATTTTTAATATTCTCATCAGTAATTTTTAGTAAAGCAACTGTTTTTGTCGTGTCGTCAAGGTTGTCTAAAGATTTTAAGATTTCTACAGTTTTTAAAATTAGGGTTTGATTATTTGATTTTAAAAGTTCTCTTATCTGCAGAATATTGTTTGAAAAATCCAAAGCCGTAAAAACAAAAGGACTGTCTTCTTTTAGTTCAGCATTAATTTTTGATAACAATTCTTTTTTATCAATGTTGAAAAGAAGTTTTTTGATGTCTTGAATTTCATTTTTTGTATTTTTGTCTTCGTCAAAAAGGTATTCATCGTTTTCGGTAAGGGTTTCGAATTTTTCACGGGCATTTAATAGTACAACAGCGGCACGGCTGTCTTCATATTTTGATTCTATAAACTCAAGTACTTCAAAAAGTTCAAAGTCAAATACCTGCGAAAGCTCAAAAATTTCTCCAAGTCCGTTTATAATATAATTTACTATTATGAGTCCGTCTTCAAAATCGTTTTCAAGAATTGTCAGTAAACTTTCCAAATACGGAATTTCACCGGCAATGTTTTCTGCTAGGGCAGAGTCTTTCATTGTTTGAATAATTTGTTCTAAGGCATCTTTTTTGCCATATGAAATCAAAAATTTTACTGCTGCAAGTTTTTCAAAGTCATCTTGTGATTTTAGCTTTTCTAAAGCATTATTATACGAGCTTTCATCATTCATTGCCGATAAAGACACAGCACAATTTGCATTTAAATTTTCGTTTTCTGTGTAAGAATTTTTTTTCAAAAGATCAATTGATAAAGGATCTTTGATGTATGAAAAGTATTTGGCTGCATATGTTTTTTCATCCTCAGTACCATTTTCTAGAAGTTCCAGCATTTTATCGGTTAAATCTTCATCAGCATATTTAGCTAAAGTAGAAACAATAAAGTCTTCATATGAAGGTGAATAATATTTTAAAAAACATATAACACTTTGCCAATTATGTTCATTTGTAGCTTTTTGCAGCCTTTCAGAAACATTTTCTTTTATAAAATCAAACAAAAAACAGTCTTTTTCAACAAGTTCGGCGAAAAGTTTTTCGTCTGCATTGTCCATAATATGTTTTGCCGCATATTCATAATCATGCGGATTTTTTCCTGTCAATTTTTTAAACATCTATAAAATCCTTTTACAAGCGTTATCTAGTCTAAATAAAATACGGTAATAACTTTGTGACCTTCTTCAGCATATTGTACCGCATTGTGCAGAGTTTTGCTTGTATGAGATAAGAAACAAATTAGTTGATTACAATCATCAATAATTTCTCTGTTGCAAACACGTGAAGCATCTGCAAGTGTCATCATTGCTCTGTCAGCATGTTCTACAATATTCGGAACACCAATTAACTGATCTTGAACATCAGATGGCTGTTGTCCAATTGTTTGCGGCAAAATAACTTTTAATTTTTCAGGATTTGCCTTCATCGCACCTCTTATTGCAGCTGCGTTTGTTCCTGAGGATCCACCTGATGTAATAATTATGTTGCCTTGTCTAACAAGTGCTGTAGCAAGAGTTTCTATCATTTGTTGATGAGTTATTGGTAAGTTTCTGCTGCCAATAATTGCAATTCTTTTAGCAGATTGTTGAATTGTTGCAAGTTCCATTGCAAGTTCGTCAACTGTGTCAGGTGAATTCGATTTCACTGTATCCATATCATCATCTATTGGAACTACAATTGAACTTTGTTTATCTTTGTCTTCATCCTTCGAATTCATTAAAATTTCTGCCATTTTACCTACCTTTTGCAATTAATATTTTTTTCGCTTATGATGTATTATATCATGAAAGTTAGATTTTGGGAATAGGGTTTGTGGAAAATATATTAGAAAATCTTAATAACGAACAAAAAGAAGCTGTCGAAACAGTAAAAGGTCCATTATTAATTCTTGCAGGTGCAGGATCAGGTAAAACAAAGGTTTTAACGACTCGTATTGCATATCTTATACAAAATAATTATGCAAGAGCACGTGATATTCTTGCGGTTACTTTTACAAATAAAGCTGCACGTGAAATGAAAGAACGTCTAGGAAGTATTTTGGGTGAAGATACTGTAAAATATATGTGGGTGGGAACATTCCACGGTATTTGCGGCAGAATTTTACGTGAAAATATTGAAAATTATAATTTTCAATCAGGTAAAAAGTTAGATAAAAATTTTACTATATATGATGAAACTGATTCTATTGCTGTACTAAAGCAGGTTGTTAAAAAATTAAATATTGATGATAAAATTTATCAGCCAAAACTCGTAAAAGCTTTAATTTCCAATGCTAAAAATAAAATGCAGGATGCCTATACATTTGCGACTTTTGCACGTGATTTTAAATCTCAAAAAATAGCTTCGATTTTTGAAGAATATGAAAATACATTAAATAACAATAATGCTATAGATTTTGATGATATGCTTTTATTAACAGTAAAACTTCTTGAGCAAAACGCTCAAGTCAGAGAATATTACTTTAATAAATTTAAACATATTTTGGTTGACGAATATCAAGATACTAACCTTGCACAGTATAGGCTTGTTAATATGCTTTATACAAATATGCAAAAAGAAGTTCCACCCGAACGTTCATTGTGTGTTGTTGGTGATGTCGATCAATCCATATATAGTTGGAGAGGAGCAGATTATACTATAATTTTGAATTTTCAGCATGACTTTAAAGATGCAAAATTAATTAAACTCGAACAAAATTATCGTTCTACAGCAAATATTTTGAATGTTGCAAATGCTATTATAGAAAATAATGAAGAACGTGTTGAAAAATATTTATATTCTCAAAAAGGTGATGGCGAATTAATTGATTATTACGAAGCTCAAGATGAAGCTGATGAAGCTAATTTTATAGTAAGTAAAATTAAACAAAATAGCGGGGGGGATTTTAACCGTTATGCAATTTTATATCGTACCAACTCTCAGTCACGTGCTTTAGAAGAAGCTTGTATGGCTGCCGGTATTCCTTATAAAATTTACGGCGGGCTTAAGTTTTATGATAGAAAAGAAATAAAAGACATAATTGCATATTTAAGATTAATATATAATACTGATGATTCACAAAGTTTTAGACGCATAATTAATGTGCCAAAGCGGTCTATAGGTGATACAACTATTAAGAATCTTCAAAAATATGCTGATGAAAAAGATTTAAGTTTATTTCAAGCGATATTAGAATTGGATGAAGACAGTGAGATTCCTGCGAAAACACAAAGTAAATTAAAAGATTTTGCTGCATTAATTTTAAGATTTAAGGATGCACAAAAAAGTTATAATTTGCGTGAATTCGTAACACTTGTAATTGAAAAAACAGGGTATTTAGCAGAATTACAGCTTCAAAACACGCCTGAAGCTGATGCAGATATTGAAAATTTGCAGGAATTAGTTAATGTTGCTGAAGAATTCGAGCCTGAAGAACTTGATAATGCTTTGGGTGAATTTTTACAACAAGTTGCACTTGTATCTGATGTAGATGGTATGGATAATATTGCCAATAACGTAACATTAATGACCTTACATTCAGCTAAAGGTTTAGAGTTTCCAGTTGTATTTCTTGCGGGTATGGATGAAGGTGTTTTCCCTCACCAAAGAACGTTTAATTCTTTGAAGGAATTAGAAGAAGAACGACGCCTTATGTATGTTGGTGTCACCCGTGCAGAAGAAAAATTATATCTTATTTCTGCAAAGCGTCGTCAAATGTGGGGAGAATATAAATACTATAATCCTTCAAGATTTATTGAAGAAATTCCTAGAAATTTACTTGAAATGTCAACATTTGAAGGCAGAAGTGAAAATTCATCTACATTTCGTGATGCTGTATCACGGGTTAAAACAGAAGATTCAGGAAGAAATTATTCTACGGCTCAAGCTGATAGTTACGGCTATGTAAAACCATCAACCGGTTTCGGAAAAGGGTTTGTGGCTCCGCAAAAGCGTTATAACCAGTCATTAAACAGAACACCAAGCAGAACTATCCTTGTTAAATCTCAGGCAAATAAACAACGTGATGAAGAAAAAGTTAAAGAATTTTTTAAAGATAATGCTATTAAACGTATGGTCGAAGAACGTAAACGTAAAAATCAAGCAAATATTTTAGAAGAACAAGAAAAACAAAAACAACGTGAAAATACAACTATAGAATACGTTTTTAACGTCGGGGAAAGAGTGTTTCATGAAAAGCTCGGTGTCGGACATATAACTGACGTTATGACAATAGGCGAAAGCATAATGTACACGATTGATTTCGGTAAAATGGGTAAAAAAGCAATGGCTGCTGAATATGCAAAATTGAAGAAGTTTTAATCAAATTTGTATATCTTTATGTAAAAAAATCTACTTGATAAAACCTTTTTATTTTAGTAAAATAGAATAAAAAGCGGGGTTTTATGTCAGAAAAAAGAATTTTAATAGTTGATGACGATGACGAAATTAGAGAACTTTTGGAGTTCGATGTTGCTCAAAGCGGATATTTTGTTGATACGGCAAAAGATGGTTTAGAAGGGCTTAATAAGGCATTGAATAATACTTATGATTTAATTTTGCTTGATGTCATGATGCCAAAAATGAATGGATTTGATGTTTGTAAAAATATTCGTCAGGCAAAACTCGCTATACCAATTTTAATGCTTACTGCAAAAGGTACTATTGATGATAAAACAGAAGGCTTTGACTGCGGTGCAGATGATTATTTGGTCAAACCGTTTGATATTCAGGAGGTTTTGTTAAGAATTCGTGTGCTTTTACGCCGTAATAATATAGAAGAAAAAACTACTCTTTCTGATGAAATTCTTAGTGCCGGAGATATTACTATTTCTCCTGAAACACTGGAAGCCGTTATTGTGAATAAAAAAGTTAAGTTAACTCCTACGGAATTTGAAATTTTATACTGTCTTATGCAGCATTTTAATAATGCTGTGACTTTAGCAACTTTGCTAGATGAAGTTTGGGGCTATGACAGCGATGAAGATGTTAGAATGCTTAGAGTTCATGTAGGTGGTTTAAGAAATAAAATTGAGCCTGATACAAAAAATCCTAAATATTTGCATACGGTTACAAATGTTGGTTACAAATTGACACCGTTTGCGGAAGGATAATTTATGATTTTTAAATTTAAACGTTTAAAAATAGTTGAACAAATTGTAATAGTTTTTTTCTTTTCTGTGTTAATACCTATGACAATCAGCGGTTTTGTCATTAATAATATAAACCAGCAGTCTGTCAGGTCACAACTAAGAGAAACGGCTGTGCTTATTGCTAATATGGTTTCTGATGAAATTGATTTTTTTATCAGTCAAAATCAAATGACTTTAAGCCAAATTGCTTATACACTTAATTATCTTGATACTTCTCAAAAAAAACAAGATTTTTTAGATAGTATTGAAACAAAAGTTCCGGGCTGTGACGATATTATGATTGTTAAATACCAAAGTGAGCTTGATGAAATTAATAAACACAGTAGAGAAAATAAAAAGGCTGTATTATATACAAAATTAAATAACGGCGATTATTTGACAATTACTTACGACATTCAAAATCTCAGGTCTAAATTGTTTAAATCTTTGAATGAAGATAACAGACAAATTTATGTTCTAGATGAAAATGAGAAACTTATTGCGGCTCATAATTATACTGATAAAGTTTTTCAACAAACACTTGCTCTTTTGCCAAAATATAGAAAATATGATGATCCGGTAATTTTTGGCGATGTTAAAAATCAGCCTATTGTTTATGTCACCAAACAAGATCCTCGCATTACCATTATTGTTAATACTACAGAAGGCGTTACTAAACGTGCGATTACTGACAACAGAATTAAAATTATTCTTTCTGTCTTGGCTGCAACTATTGCAATTTTGTTTGTAACTGCTTTGTATACTTATTACCTTTATATAAATATTAGGCAGCTTTTTAAAGGAATAATTGCGATATCCAAAGGAAACTATAACCGTCAAATAAGGCTTTTGACCACAGCATTTACTCCATATGAAATAGTTTTTTTAGCATTTGAGTTTAATAAAATGGCTAATGCTATTCACAAATCATATTTGCAGTTACAAAAGAATAACGTTGAATTAAAAGAACTTAATGAGTTTAGATCAAATTTAATAGATACAGTTAGTCATGAATTACGGACACCGTTAACAAGTATTCAGGGTTATACTTCACGACTTTTGCGACAGGATATAAAAATAGATGAAGAAACAAAACAAAAGTCTTTAAGGATAATAAAAGAACAGTCAGAAAAGTTGCAGAGATTAATTGAGGATTTATTAACAATTCCGGATATTGAGCGTATGAGATTGAGAACGGTAAATGAACCGGTAAATCTTTCAGATGTTTTAGAACGCTCTGAAATGCTTCTGCGTAAAAAAGACGGGCATGAAATAATCATTAATATAGTAGAGGATTTTCCTTTAGTTTATGCGGATAAAGGTCGATTGGAACAGGTATTTGTGAATTTACTTGAAAATGCTGTTAAATATTCTTATCCAAATTCAACAATTAAAGTCGAAACAAATGTTCAAGGCGATGAAGCTCATATTTTGGTAAAAAATGATTGCGATGTAATACCAAAGGATAAATTACAAAGGCTTTTTGGTAAATTTATCCGTATGGAAGATAATACTACAAGAACAACAAGAGGAACCGGGCTTGGTTTATTTATTGTTAAAGGATTGGTAGAGGCAATGAATGGTAAAATAGAGTTATATTCTTCTACTGAATGCGGTTTTTGTGCAGAAGTTATTATAGGACTGGCAAAAAATGGAATTTATGAAGCAAGCAATTGAGTTAGCGAAGTCAGTTGAGGATGAGATACCTGTCGGAGCCGTTATTGTTAAAGATGGTGAAATTATATCATTTGCTGTTAACAGTAAGGAAAAGGATAAAGATGTCACTTCTCATGCAGAAATAATTGCTATACGTCGTGCTTCGCAAAAATTAGCAACCTGGCATTTAGATGAATGTGATTTATATGTTACGCTTGAACCTTGTCCTATGTGTGCCTGGGCTATAATTAATTCAAGGATTAAAAATGTTTATTTTGGAACTTATGATATAAATTATGGGGCGTTAGGTTCAAAGCTTGATTTAAGGCAGCTTGTTAATTCCAGGTTAAAGGTTTATGGCGGCATTTTAGAAAAAGAATGTAGTGATGTGTTATTAAATTACTTTAAGAGTTTACGTAAATGATTATTTAAAACTTAAGTTATTTAATTTTTTTCTTGAGAATAAATCTGTTTATTGCTAAAATAATTGTATGATAACAAAAAACGAGTTAGATAATTTAGTTAAAACATATGAAACAGAGGATTTTATAAAAGATGATCCCGTAAGATTTCCGAATAGATTTAATTCTAAAAAAGACATAGAGATTGCTGGATTTATTGCCTCACTCGTTGCATATGGCCGTCGAGATGTTTTTACAAAGAAATTAGATAAACTGTTTGAATTGGCTCAAAATGAACCTTACAATTTTATTTTAAATTTTGAGCCTAAGATTTTAGGAGATTTTAATTATCGGTTTGGAAAACCTGATGATTTTGCACAGATTTTTTTGATTTTAAAGAATTTATATGAAAAAGATGGTGGTTTAGAAGCTCTTTTTAAATATGGTTATGAAAATTTTAATCCAAATATGTTTGTTCCCGTAACGGATTATTTTTATTCTCGTGTAGAAAATGGCGGACAGGGATTTTATTTTATGATACCTAATGCACAAAATGGATGTGCAATGAAAAGAATGTGTATGTTTTTGCGATGGATGGTTAGAAAAGGTCCTGTGGATTTTGGTATTTGGGATTTTATGCCTGCTTCTGATTTGTTAATCCCATTGGATGTCCATGTCGCAAGAATTTCTCGTGAAATGGGGTTGTTAAAACGATCCTCAAATGATTTTAAAGCTGTATTAGAATTAACCGAAAACTTACGAAAATTTGATCCTAATGATCCTGTCAAATACGATTTTGCTATGTTCGGTTATGGTGTTAATAATTAATAAAAAGACGGTGGAGGGCACCGTCTGTTAAATTTACACTCTCGTGTTCAGAAAGGATCTTTTATTATTGTCTTATTCTCCCAAATTTAGTTTTGAAAATTGGACAATTTTGTTTTTACCACGTTTTTTTGCATTATATAGTGCATGTTCAGCATAACGAATAATGGTGTTTGCATCTTCTTCTGCACCTTCAATACAAGGATATGTAGATATACCGCCGGAGATTGTTATAGGGTGTCTTTCTTCTTCACCTGCCGGTATAAATTCCATTCTTTCAATTTCTCGTCTGAATCTTTCGGCAAATAAAAATGCGTTATCTTCAGAGGTGTTCGGAAGTATAAGTAAAAATTCTTCATCGCCGTATCTTGTTAAAACATCCTCTTTTCTAATTAATTGTTTTAACTTGTCTGCGATTGAGCGAAGTAAAACATCTCCCCATTCGTAGCCGTATATATCATTTACTACTTTAAAAAAGTCCAAATCAAATAACAGGCATGATAATTTTGTTCCATATCGTCTTGCACGTGAAATTTCTTGTTCAAGACGTTCATTTAGATATTTTCTGTTGTGAAGTCCGGTTAGTTCGTCTGTTGTTGAAACAACTTTTAATTTTTCACGTAAATCTCTAATTTTTAATAAACAATTTGTACGTATTAATAATTCTGTTTTATCAACAGGCGTTTTGATAAAATCATATGCTACAGAACGTACTGTTGTATCTTTAAATACTTCTCCTATAAATAATACCGGAACTTTAAATTTCGTAACCATAAGAATATCTTTGATATTAGGTACACTTTCTATAACCAAAACGGCTGGATTTAAAGTTTCATAGTCTTTTAAATTTTCAGCGTTTTCTATTCTTACATTAACGTTGTCTAAAGTAGTTAATACATCTGCTAAATCAGAAGAATTTTTGTCTGTATATACAATTATATTTCTCATAATAATATCCTTTATAAAAAGTGTATCATAGCTGATTTTTCAAATCAAAATTGTAACATTTATTTAACAAATTTTGTGATAAAATCAACATATGGAAATAAAAATTTTACCAATGCAAAAATCGGATGTTGACTCCGTGATAAAGATTGAAGAAAAAGCATACGGTGAACATCACTGGTCAAAAGAATCTTTTCTAAATGAATTGTCAAATGATTTAGCAAGATATTACAGTGTATTTGATGAAAATGGTAAGTTAGTTGCATATGCCGGATGTTGGCAGATTTTAGAAGAAGTTCATATAACCAATATTGCTGTATCTCCGGACTTTAGAAGACAAAAGATTGGGGAACGGCTTTTAATACATATTATAGACGATTGTTATAAAAATAAAGCTAAATATATTACACTTGAAGTACGTGTATCTAATTTAGCAGCTATAAATTTATACAAAAAATATGGATTTAAATCACTTGGCGTTAGAAAGGGTTATTATCAAAATAATAATGAAGATGCCTTAATAATGTGGACAGAAAATATATTTTACGATAAATTTAAATTGAATTATGAAAAATTAATTTCAAAAGGGAAAAATTGATGTCAGATGAAGAGGCTTTAGTTCCTCGTATCAAGAGGATAAAAAAAGAAAAAAGAAAATTGAAAATACCTGTATTAAGCATAATTTTGGTATTATTTTGTTCTTTTTTATTAATGACTTCAACTTTTATTCAATTGGATTTGACGCATTTTGTAATTCCGCTTGATATTTTTTCAAATAAAAACTTAACAAGGGACGACTTTTTGTATACATATTCAATAATCCCGCAAATTCCGGCAGTATTGTTTGTCGTAGGCCTTTTAGGCAGAAGATTGAGTATTACAAGTATATTAATTTATATTTTGACAGGATTATTTTTACTGCCGATTTTTGCACTTGGCGGAGGTTTAAATTATCTTACGGAATGTGGTTTTGGTTATATTCTTGCTTATATTCCTGCGGTCTTTTTTGCAGGTTCAATATTAAAAAGCGGATTTTCTTTTTTAAATATTTTGAAAGCAACTTTAGTTGGTGTTGTAACAATTCATTTTGCCGGAATCATCTATATGTTATTTATTGCTTCAATAAAGAATGAAGGTTTAGGATTTATAAAGGGTTGGATAATGTCACAAAGCTTATTAAAGATAGCTTATGACTATGTATTGAGTTTTATTGCGTTATTTATTGCAAAATACTTAAATAAATATATCAAATACATTTTTGACTAAGATTTTTTAGATATTTTACAAGTTTAGAAACCTCTTTATTCCATAAACCATTCCAATTTCTTAAAATAATATCAGCAGGACAAAGGCCGTTTAGGGTAAGCTCTTTGATAGGATCAAGGAATATTTCTTCATTTGTGTTCATTTCTATAAGAGATTTTTCAGCGATGTAAAGTATTTCTTTAGCGATATCAGAAACAGAATGATCTTTTATACGAGTTTGCAAAGCATTTTTAGGAACATTAAATCTTAGTTCAGAAAAATCATTGTTATTATAAGGTTTTAATAGTTCTTCAATATCAACCATCGCATGTTTATTGTATAAAATTCCTTTATAGATTGCTAATATAGCAAATGGCATATGAGAACAATCATGGTTTCTTATTTCAATAAAGTTACGTAATCTAACATCAGGGAAATATAAATTTGCATGTAGTTTATAATCTTCAATAGTTGCTTCAAAATCGTCAAAACCATTTTTCATATAGTCTATAAAATTTATTTTTCCATTAACTTTAACAGGTACATTATTTTTATTTAAGAAGATTACAGGTGATGTCATTACTGCATTGATGTATTCATCAAACGAAAAGTTTTCATCAAGATTACAAGCTATACCGCATCTGTCATTATCAGTATTTAGCCAGCTAAGGGCACGAAATGTTTTGTAACCCGTTTCAACACCGCCTCTTATGGGTGAATTTGCAAACATTGCAGTCATAAAAGGAACAATTTTGTTTGCAATTATAAATTTTCTTATGGCATCTTCTTCATTTTCAAAGTCAAAACAACCTTGAATCCCGGCGGTTTCTCTCATCATTACATCTGATAAAATCCCCCATAAATATTGAGCCATGATTTCATAACGATGTTTTGGAATTATATTTATATTTTTATGTGTTGAAAGTGGTGATACACCATATTCTAAAAGTGTTATATTTGTGTTGTCTAATACTTCGTCAATACATTTATTTAAATATTTTATTTTCTTTTGTACGTCAAATATGGTTTTTTCAGGTTTAATACTAAGCTCAACTTGACATCCCGGCTCAAGTGTTATTGTGTCATGCCCTTGTTTAAGCCCAATAATATTGTAATCATCAGTTATATAGTCCCAATTTTCATCTTTAGCAAATTGTCTTAAAAGATCACAAACACCGCCAAAATAATCGATTGATTTGTACGAACTAGATGATATTGGCAGCCTTTCGTATTCAATTCCTATAGCAAAATCCTGGTATTTTTTAAAACCATTAGTATATAGCTTTAGGATATCGCTTTTTTCAAGTTTGTTTTTTTCTTGTAATGTGATCATTGTTTTCTCCTTTATTATAGCACTTCAAAATTAGCAAAGAAATTTTTTTAAAACATTTACCTGTGTGTGGTATTATAAATTAGTAATATGAACTATTTTGAAAGAGCAAAATTTTTTAGAACAAAAAAACGTCTTGGTCAAAATTTTTTGATAAATGGCGAAATAATTCAATGCATTATTGATAATGCAAATATATCTTCTGAAGACACTATTATAGAAATAGGACCTGGTGTAGGGTTTGTCACAGAACAGCTTGTAAAGTATGCAAAACAAGTTATTGCTATAGAGCTTGATGAGGAAGCCATAAAAGAGTTAGAAAAATTAAATGCTTCTAATTTAAAAATTATCCATGCCGATATATTAAAAACGGATTTGTCAGAATTATGCGAAGGTTCAATAAAAGTTGTTGCAAATATCCCTTATTATATAACAAGTCCGATAATTGCACATTTGTTGGGAGAAGTGGATGATTTAAATAATAAAAACAGAAATAAAATTACTGAAATTATATTGATGGTACAGGAAGAAGTCGCAAGAAGAATGGTTGCAAATGAGCATTCACCGGCAAAACAATATGGTCTTTTGACTATATTGTCGCAGTTTTGGTCTGATGTTGAGATATTTAGGTTAGTTGGACGAAAGTCATTTTATCCTGCACCAAAGGTTAATTCTGCTTTGGTAAAATTAAAGGTTAGAACTGAGCCAAAGTTAAAATTAAAAGACTATAGTCATTTTAGAAAAACAGTAAAAGCAGCTTTTTCGCAACGACGTAAAAACATTAAAAATTGTCTTTTGAATGGTGGTTTTAGTCGGGAATCAATATTGTATGCACTTTCACAACTTGGTATTGATGAAAATATACGTGGTGAAAAGCTTTCTATTGAAATGTTAGGTCGTTTATCGGAGGTTCTTTGTGAAACAAATTAAAATCCAGTGTCCGGCTAAAATTAATTTGACGTTAAAAGTTATAGAAAAACGCCCTGACGGTTTTCATAATATAGATAGTATTATGCAAACAATAAATTTATTTGATTATTTAAAAATAAAAATTCAAGAAAGTGATAGATTTGAAATTTTTTTAGATGGTACAAGTACCGAAATTCCTTACGATGACAAAAATATTGTTTTCAAAGCTGTAAAAATTTTTATAGAAAACACAAATATTTTACCACATAAAATAGATGTTTTTATTGAAAAAAATATACCTATTGCAGCCGGCTTAGCAGGTGGAAGTACAGATGCGGCAGGTGTATTATATGGCTTAAACAAGTTATTTGGCGAGCCGTTGAATAATATTAAATTACACGAATTATGTGCAAAATTAGGATCTGATTTGAATGTATGTCTTGAAGGCGGCAGACTGAAAACTTCAGGTAGGGGCGAGATATTTGAATCGTTACCGTTTGAGGAGCTTAATGTTTCTTTAATAAAACCAATGAGTTTAGGTATAAGTGCAAAAGAAGCATACACGAAATTTTCTGAAAAAATACAAAATTTGTCGGACTATAATAGAGAAAGAAATTTGTATTTAAATGACCTTGAATGGGCTATAATTGATGATTATAAAGAATTGCAGGAAATAAAAAAACAATATCCAAATGCTGTTATGTCCGGTTCAGGATCAACATATTTTGGTATAGATATGAATTTTATTGCTCAAGAAGGTTATTGGGTAAAAAATGGTTTAATTACTATTTCATATGGAGTAAAAGAGGTATAAAAAAGCCTCCCGTAAGGGAGGCTTTAGTTTTTATTCAGTTTTATCGGCATTTTCTATGTCTTGAAGAGCTTTTTCGGCTGCAGCGTGAGCTTCTTGTTCATTTTCAAAATTACCTTGTTCAGCTACAACTTTCTCACTACCATCAGGCTGTTTTTCTATAATTTGGTAGCCATGGGTCGTGAATCTTACTGTATGTTTTTCAAGTTCTTTAGTATTTGTATATAATCCAATACTGCTTGCCTCGGATTTTTCTGGCTGAATTTTATTTAATTCATCTTCAGGTCTAAGTTTGACTTTTGTACCGTCACTTAAGGTTATTTCGTTATTCAAAATCCAAATATTTGGTACTTTTTTAAGTTCGTTTACACGATTATCTTTTTGAATAATATCACGAATTTCTTTTATTTGTTTTTCAGTCATATTTTGTCCATCTTCTCTGATGTAACCTTTTCTTACAATTGTATCGGCATAAAGTCCTGATTTATGTTTCAAACCTGTTTGAGTATATTCAGTACGCTCTTTCGTGTCTTCTGTATATTTAACTTCATAATCAGAAGGGTTTGTTGGGTTGTTGTCTTCAGGACAATCAGGACAAGGCGGACATTCCGGATCTTCAGGAATTAATGAAGGATCTTCTTTTGCATATGAAGCTTTAAGTAAAGCAAGTGCCAGCTCTTTTGAACTTAAAATATGCTGACTTTCTTTACCTGCAGCTTGTTTTAGTAATTCAGTTTTTTGAGCATCGGTTGCATCAAGTGAATCTATTGCTCTTAATACAAGTTTGACTTGTTCATCATGTTTGTTACCGAAATCCATTGTTTCATATGCTCTTTTTCCGGTATTTTCATTATCTTTAAATATTTCCTCAACACTGACACCATTAAGCATGTCTTCGTCTTTTGTTTCGCCAAATATTACTCCTGCTAAAACTCCGGCTACCGCACCTCCAAGGGCACCGCCTTGTACGTTAAATAGTTGCTCAGTTTCGGTTTCTACCTTAACGTCTTGTGCTAATATTTCTCCGGTTGTTGTATTTAGAACTTGTGCTATTGCTCTTGCCGTTGCTGTTACAACAGACGGTAATGCACTACCGGCTATTCCTGATGCTACAGCAACACCGAGTCCTTTTGCAACATTAATTAATGTATCATCTTTTACTTCATATCCTAATCTTCGGAGTTCTTGTCTTGAGGCTGAAAGTTTATCTCCTTCACCACTTTTTGTCCCGAAATTTTTAACTTCATTCGGATCAAATTCTCTATCTCCGCTTATATCTTTGCTATATTCATATACAGCTTGATGTCCACTAATTTGTTTATGTTCTTTTGTAGCTTGCAGTAATTCGTTATTATCAGATTTTATTCTTTTGTTATGAACCTTTAATCTGTAGTCTGTTTCACCTTCTTTACGTAATTCTTTGCGAGCCGCACGTTTTTCTTTTTGGCTATCAAACATTATGGTGTTTTCAATTCGATCACCTGTTCTTATATCTTTTGCCCATACTTTTGTACGTTTTCTTAACTCTTTTTTGCCTAATGCTCTTTCTTTGTCTTTTAAAAGAGCGGCTTTTGCTTCATCTGTTTCGGCTGCTTCTATTAATTCATCATAAAAAGTTCCAACTATATCTTGATAAGCATCTTGTAAATTTTCTTTTAATGCTTTTTTCGCTTTTTGGTTTTTGTATAAAGGTTTGTCCTTACCGGATTCTTCAACAGCTTCATCCACAAAACTTTGTTCGGTTTCTGTTAACTCTTCGGTAGGCCTGTAATACTTTGCGGCGGCTTCCTTTTGTTTTTGAACGTCTTCTGCAGCTCGTGCCTTAGCAGCATCTTTTGCAGCTTGCCCTTCTTCTGTTAAAGGAATATCATTGCCTTTTTCAACTTCTGCACCAAGAACAGGTGCTTCTTCGTCTAATATTTTGACTTCTCGTTCAAATCTACGCTGTTGTCTTTCTGGTGACATGTTTTTTACATTTTCTGGTTGCTTTGACAGCCATTCATCAAATTTTTGTTGACGACTAAACAATAATAGTTGTTGACCTTCAGTTAAATGAGTTTTTACTCCCGGTGGCTGCGTTGCTAACCACTGGTTAAATTGCACTTTGTCCACTGACATCGTTCACATCCTTTCAGCCTCTATGGCATGGTTATTTCTCTCGTTATTAATATAAACACTTTTGTTTTTTTAAAATTGCATGCTTTTATTTCGCTTTTGACATATTTTTTACCTTTTTTGTTTATATATTTGAGTTTCACCGTAGAATATTTATCTTTACAATACTTAATATATATAAAATATATATTGTAATTCTTCTACACACATGTATTTACGGTTATGTTTTTAGAGAACTTTAATATTTGTAACAAAATGTAAAGCATGTATTCCCTTATTACCCTATTTATTTATTCCCGCTTTTATATATAATTAACATATGTCTGTATTAGAAGTAAAAAATTTAAATTTAGGATTTAATTGTGAAAATGGTTTTAAACAGGCACTTTATGATGTTTCGTTTTCTATTGAGAAAGGTAAAATGCATGCATTGGTAGGAGAATCAGGATGTGGTAAGACTATTAGTGCAATGAGTATATTAAGGCTTTTGCCTAAAAATGCTGTAATAATCGGTGGTGAAATTTATTTTAATAGTAATAATTTGTTGGATTTAAGTGTTAAACAAATTCAACAAATTAGAGGGTCTAAAATAGCATTAATCCCTCAGGATCCTATGACTTCGTTAAATCCATTATACACCGTCGGGGATCAGTTATTAGAAGTTATAAAAATCCATCAAAATATAAATGGTGATGAGGCTTATAAAAAAGCTATTGAAGCATTTGACATGGTTCAAATTCCTTGTGCTGAAACAAGGCTGAAATCATATCCTCATGAGTTTTCCGGCGGGATGAAACAAAGAGCCATTATTGCTATGGCATTGGCCTGTAATGCGGAAATTCTTATTGCTGATGAACCTACAACAGCTCTTGATGTTACAATTCAAGCACAAATTATGAATATATTAAATGAAATTAAAACTCAATTAAATACAGCAATTCTTTTGATTACACATGATTTGGCATTAGTCGGCGAAAATGCCGATGAAGTATCAGTTATGTACGCAGGCAGAATTGTTGAAAATGCTTTGGCAAGAGAATTTATTCAGACTCCTAACCATCCGTATTCTCATGCATTATTAAAAGCAATTCCTGCAAATAATACTGACAAACTTGAAACGATTGAAGGTTATCCGCCTTCTATTCAACAAACAATTAACGGATGTAAATTCCATCCTAGATGTAAGTATTGTATGGATATTTGTAAAAGGGAAGTTCCTTTAATGTATAAAGTTGGAAATGAACATTACTCAGCTTGTTTTCTAAACGAATGAGGACCGCCTGGTCCTCATTCGTTGTAAAGGGCTAGAAGTTCATGCTCGCTCCTTAACCCATCGGTGCTTGGGTTCGTACCCGCCGCTTTTCTCGCATGTCCCGTTAATCCGGGAATGATTCGGCATATTGCACCGGTTATTTTATCTCTAATTTTTTGGGTTTTGTTTCTTCAATATTTTGTTTGGGAATTGTTATTCTTAGTACACCGTTTTTGTATTCGGCGGTTGCGTCTTCGCATTTTATTGGTTGGTCAAAAGATATTGTTCTTTGGTATTTACCATATCTAAATTCACTTGTGTGATAACGTGCGTTTTTTTCTTCTTCGTGTTTTTCTTCTTTTTCTTCTTGAATTTCTGCTGTTATTGTCATAAAATCATTATCTATTTCAACTTCTATATCATCCTTTTCTACACCTGGAAGTTGAACTTTGACTTTATAATTATCTTTACATTGTTTGACCTCTATTGCAGGTCGCCATGTTGAATTCTTTTTTATGTTTAATGGATTTGCAAAAGTATTTGTTAAAAGTGTGTCACGTAAAAAATTGTTTAATTCCTGATGGATACTGTCAAAATATATGTCAGGCTCTCTTATTATTAAATCGTGTTTCATTTTTGCTCCTTTCATTTCTAATTTAACTTTTTTCTATTTTATTTTCATTCTCATAAAGATTAATAATTTGTTTTAAAAATTTACACTTTAGAGTAATAGCATTAATTTATCTATGCTTTAATAATTACTTTAGGAGGAAACTATGGCTATAAAAATGCTAGTTTTTGATTATAGGAATACAGAACATAAGTTTTTTGAAAACGAAAACTTTAAAAATTATGATATAAAATTTTTTGATTTTAGTTTAAATGAAGAAACAATAAACAAGTTGTCTGATGAAGATATAAATCAAGCAATGATTATAAGTGTTTTTATAACTTCTATTTTGACAGAAAAAGTTATAAACAGGTTTAAAAATCTTAGAGTAATTGCCACCAGGTCTACAGGATATGACAATATTAATAAAAAAGTTTGTATCCAAAGAAATATTGCAGTTTTAAATGTCCAAAATTATGGCGAAACTGCTGTTGCAGAATTTACTATGGGGCTAATCATTTGTTTGACAAGAAATATTTATCAAGCGGTTACTTGTGTTAAAAATTATAGCTTTGCCGATAAAACATTTGTCGGCAGAGATCTTGAAAAGTTGACCCTCGGGGTTGTTGGAACAGGAGCTATTGGTGCTGCTGTTTGTAGGCTTGCTCATGCATTTAATATGAAAATTCTTGCTTATGACCTTGTTGAAAAGCAAGAACTTGTTGAAAAATATAATGTTAATTATACTTCTCTTAACTTTTTGATTAGAAATTCGGATATCGTCACATTGCATGTACCTTATACAGGAAATAATTATCATATGTTTTCTAAAACCGAATTTGAATCTATGAAAAATAATTCATACTTTATTAATGTTGCAAGAGGCGAATTGGTTGAACTTAAATATTTGAAAGAAAATTTGGACTCAGGAAAAATCTGTGCCGCTGCTCTTGATGTTGTCGCTTGTAATTGCGAAGATGAATGTCAAAATCTTTCTAATAAATTAGAAACAAGTTCTCTTGAATGTCTAGAAAATTCTAAAATAGTTTCTTGTCTTATTGATATGCCAAATGTTATTGTTACTCCTCATATCGCTTATGAATCACAGGATGCAATTGATTTTATTTTGAAAAAAACATTTGCCGGCATTATGGATTTTGTCAATGGTGAAAGTAAAAATAGGGTTATTTAATTTTGTTAATTTATTGCAAGCTTATTTGATTATTTTTATAATAACAATATGAAAATAGGATTTATACCAATTGATAATCGCCCGGTATGTTATAGTTTGCCTGAAAGTATTGCAGCGATTGACAAAAATATTGAAATCTTTTTGCCTGAAAAAAATTTTCTTGGAAATCTTTTTCAAAAGGCAGATATTGATAGTATATTTGCATGGATTGAAACTTTACCTGAGCTTGATGCATTTATAGTATCTTTAGACACTGTCGCTTATGGAGGGCTGATACCTTCTAGAAGATGTAATGATTCATTTGAACAAGTCAGGAATAGAGTTGAAAAATTAAAGAAGCTTTTATCTGAAAAAAGTCCTAAAATTTATGCATTTTCTAGTGTAATGCGTATTTCTAATAATAATATTAATGAAGAAGAAAAAGATTATTGGTCAAAATGGGGTAAAAAGATTTTTAATTACTCTTACTGCATTCATAAATATGGTACTGTTTGTCAAAATGAAATACCGCAAGAAATACTGGATGATTATTTATTAACCCGAAAACGTAATTTTGAAATAAATAAGTTATATTTGGATTGGGAAAAACAAGGTTTTTTTGATACTTTAGTATTTTCAAAAGATGATTGTGCAGAATACGGATTTAATGTGCAAGAAGCTAAATCTTTGGAAGATATGGGAGGGTTTGTAAAAACAGGAGCCGATGAAATACCGCTTGCTCTTTTAGCTCGTGCTGTCAAAGGTGATTTCAAAGTTTGTCCGGTGTTTTTGGAGCCTGATTATAAAACTTTGGTATCTAATTACGAGGATATTTCTGTTGAAAAAAGTGTTTTAGGACAACTAGAACTTGCAGACTGCATAATTAGTGATAATTTGAATTCGGATATTTTATTATATGTAAATAATTTTAAAGAAAATCAAGGTGAAATAGTTATGGGTATTCCGACTGAACAGTTTGATGCCGTTTGGCATAGCCCTGAAAAACCATATATGGTCGCTGATGTAAGATTTGCTAACGGTGCAGATAATAAGTTTATTCATGAGTTTTTTAAATTCGATTTTGATAATAATTTCTTCGGGTATTCAGGGTGGAATACAACGGCTAATTCTTTGGGAAGTCTTATTTGTGCCGCTAAAATAAAATTCCTTGCCAAAGATTATAATGACAAAGCATTTAAAAAACTGCAATATATTCGCTTTTTAGATGATTGGGCTTATCAGGCGAATGTTCGACAATTAAAACCGGATAATAATTCTATTAATTATTTGATGTCCGGCTATGAAAAAATTATTAGCGAAAAATTAGGACTTTCTTTTTCTGTTAATTATTCATTCCCTTGGAATAGATTGTTTGAGGTGGAAGTTGAACTTTATTGAAATTTTTTTATTAGCCGTTGCTTTAGGTATTGATTGTTTAATCGTTTCGTTTTCTCAAGGATTAATTTTTTTTTCTAATAGAATTAAAATTTCATTAATACTTGCTTTTATTATGGGATTTTTTCAAGGGTTTATGCCTTGCATTGGATATTTAGGTGCTGATTATGTATATGAATGGGTACAACCTATTAGTAAATGGCTTGTTTTTATTATATTTATGATTTTAGGTTTAAAATTTATTTTTGAAGCATTTCAAAAAAAAGAAAACCCAATTAGCTGTTTAGATATAAAGTGTTTGTTAGGATTAGGTATTGCAACAAGTATTGATGCTTTAGTCGCCGGAGCAAGCCTTAAATTAACTAATTCATTACTTTTTTTATCTGTTGTGGTTATAGCTTTAGTTTCCTTTATTATGTCAACTATAGGATTTTGGTTTGGTAATTTTTTTAAAAGGTTTAATTCAGCTATATTGGAAATTATTGGAGGCTTAATCTTAATTTTCTTAGCTTTTAAATCTTTATTTTTTTGATATGGCATGCCTTTTTATTCCCGAATTGGGCTATATTTCTAAATTATTTACATTTCTTAATACATTGTAAAACCATGTAAAACCATGTCAGAACATGGGTTTGCATGGTTTGAATTCTAAAAAGCATGTTATAGTTTAGTTAAAGATATTGTTGACATCTCAAAACCTTGATTATATCGTAGTTTGGGGTGGTTGTTACAAAACTTCATAACAGCATGATTGGCACTTGAAAAATAATACTTATTCCCTATAATGTTAGTATGAAAGGTCGAAATGCTTGATAAATGCGACCTGAGGGGTATATATACGACAGGTTTACTGTCGATAATTGCTCATGGGATAGTAGATAATTTGGAGATTATATAAATTGTTAAGAAGTAGAGATATGGGTAGAGCAGTTGCAGTAAGAAGATGGACTCCGACTGCGTTGGAATGTTATAAAAGAGGTTGTAATTGTGAGGGATGTTTTTATAAAGACTTTTTTAGCGGCTCTTCACAAAAATGTCAAATGAAAGCTTCAGTTCTTGAGCTTGTAAGAGTTATTGGTACTCCTAGTGTTGAATTACCTCAATTTATTATTGAAGATTAATTTTACCACTTTAAAAAATATAAAAATTGTGTTATACTGTGCAAAGTATAATAATGGAGGTTTTAAATGCACATTTACGTTAACGGAAGAAACATCGAAATTACGGATGCAATCAAGGCTTATGTGAAAGAAAAAATGGGTAAAGTTGCAGCTCATTATGATCAAATTCAAGGTATTGATGTTGTTTTATCTGTAATTAAAAATCCAGCGGCATCAGGCAAACATGTTGCAGAAGTTTCTTGTAAAATGTCTTCAGGCGTAATCCGTTGTGAAGAAGCTGCAGAGTCTATGTATGCAAGTATTGATTTGTTGGCTGATAAATTGGCTAGACAAATTGAAAAATATAAAGGTAAAACTTTATCACCTAGTAAAGAATCTATTAGAACAGATTCTGTTTCTGATGAAGCCCCTTCTGATGAAGTTACTGAATAATGGAAATTATTTGTATATAAAAAAGCTCTCTAATTAGAGAGCTTTTTTAGTGAAAAAATTATGTTTAAAAAGTAGCGGCAGGTTTTTTCTGAGCTGTCGCTCCAGGAATTGATTGCCAGTTGGCAGCCATAATTTTTTTGAATGATTTTAATGCGGTATCTTCTAATTCACCAAGTTCTTCAGCTTCCATAATTAATTCTCTTAAAGGAAGCAATGCTCTTTGATCTCTTAAGACACCCAATGCTGCAGCAGCACCGGCTCTTACAAGCTCATTTTCTGAACGGTTTTTCATAACATCAATTAATGCCGGAACAGCTTTAGTATCATTTAATTTTCCTAAAGATGTAACTGCATAAATTCTTACATTAACCCATTCGTCATATAACATATTTATAACTTTATCAACAGCTTTTTTATTACCAATTTCACCTAATGCACGTGTAGCATCGCATCTTACATTAACTTTTTCATGATCAAGTGATTCAATTAAAGCATCTGTTGCGACATCGCCAATTTCAATTAAAGCATCTGTTGCTGTAATACATACTTGAGGATTTTCATCATTTAATGCTTCTACTAATGGTTCAACAACAATTTCACCGCCTAGACGCCCTAAAGCTCTTGCTGCACGTACCCTTACGTCAACGTTTCTATCTTCACGCAATGATTCGATTAAGTGAGTTGTTGCTTTTGTATCACCTAATTCACCTAATGCACGAGCTGCGTATAATCTTACTGAACCGTTTTTGTCATGTTTTAAGACATCAATTAACGGATCAACGGCTTTTGAATCACCCATTTCTCCTAATACTCGTGCTGCGTTGTATCTCACTTTTTCAGAATTGCTTGTTTTTAAATCCGTCAACAATTCATCAAATGTTTTCTTTACTTGTTTTTTCTTGCTGTTTACACTAATCGTCATTACTTTCCTCCGACACTAAAGTTATTAAACTCCACACATTTATATTAAAACTTTGTGCTGAATTTAATTGCTTTATTTTACCTTTTTGTATTAATTTTTTGTTACAATTCCTTTTACTGTCTTTTGTGAGAAAATTAATAAGGGTAACACTCACACTTTATATTTATAATATATCATATTTTTTGAATAAATTCTTGGGTTAAATGTATTATTTTACAAATTATTTTGATTGTTTTATTAAAAAAAGAACACAAAATGTTATATTAAGATAACTTGTGTTACAAAACTTAACACAATACTACTCACTTTGGATAGTAATAATAAATTCACTACCCTTACCAACCTCACTGTTTACCAATATTTCGCCATTATGCTTTTCAATTATTTTGCTACAAATCGCTAATCCGAGTCCTGTTCCAATACCTGCACTTTTTGTTGTAAATCCTGCTGTAAATATCTTACTGAGCTCGTTTTCAGGAATTCCTTTTCCGGTATCTTTTATTTTTACTGCTAATTTTTTATTCTTGTATTCGGTTGTAATTTCTATTGTTCCTTTGTTTGGAATTGCCTGACATGCATTTATTAAAATATTGGTGAAAACTTGATTTAGCATATTGGGATAGCATTTTATCAGTGGTAAATTTCCATAATGTTTTATAATATCAATTCGGTTTTTTGTTTCGTGTCTTATTAAATCTAATGTTAAGTCAAGTTCTTTATTTATATCAGCTTCTTGAAGTTCTGCTTCATCGAGTCGAACAAATTTTTTGAGGGAAGTTACAATATTACTTATTCTTTGTATTGCTTCATAATCTATTTCGTTTATGTCTTTGAGCATATCTGAAATTTCTTTGTCTTCGATTTTTGGGATAAATTTACTTAATATACTATTATTTGATTTTATTGATGCAATTGGAGTATTTATTTCGTGAGCAACACCTGCTATAAGTTGGCCTAATGATGCCATTTTTTCTGAATTGATTAATTGAATTTGAGTTTCTTTTAATTCTTTCAAAGTATTTTTTAATTCGTTAACTGTTTTAATATTATTTTGATATAGTTCTGCTCTAATAATGGCATTACCGAGTTGTGATGAAAAAGCTTCAAGAATTTCTAATTCTTCTGTTAATTCTCTTTTTTGGTGGCTTAGTAAAACTATGACCCCAATTAATTTTTGCATGTGAAAGATTGGAACAATAATTTTCATAACCGGTTGCTTAAAAGGTTGAGCTCCAATATATTCAATCATTGAACGGCTTACTGAAATATTTCCGGAAAGTATTTGTTTATATGTATTTTCGTCAAATTTTATTTTAATATTTTGACTATTTTTGTTTCCGTATATTTCTGATATTTGAAATTCAGAATTATTATGTATAGCGTAGTATGCTTTATATGCTCCAAACATAATGGCAAGTTCATGTAGAGCAGAATTTAAAATTTTTGAGATATCCATTGATTCTCTAATGATATTTGATATTTTATTAATTAAAGCAATACGTATTGCTTGAGATTGTGCTTTTTGTCGAATTTTTTGAAGGTCATTGTTTTCTTCCTGAAGTTTTAAATATTTAGATTTAAGAATATCGGTCTGTTCTTTGTAGTATTCAAGTTCATTTTCTGCGGTTACGTCAGTTAAGAAAATTACAGTATATTTTTTCTTTTTAATTGCAGTCAAATAAAAATATAAAATATTATTAGGTGAAAGTTCATAGCTAACATAAGCAAAGAAGTTTTCAGGTGAATTAAGTGCATGAAAGATAGGAGAGTAAATTTCAATATTTTCACTATTTAAAGGACAAATGTCAAAATTCATGTTATGTGAAAATTTTTTTATATCTGTAAAATTTTCAAATTGACGTTTAAACGTATTATTTTTGAAAATTACGTTCCCAAATTTGTCTGTAACTATTGCTGAGTCTGGAAATTGATTTAGAAAAGCAAATTTTTTCATGGAATTATTATAGGTCATCTTAAATATTAAATCAATTTTTTAATATGAGTTCAAAAGAGAGATTTTCTGTTACTGTTTGAAGATTCATGTTTAATTTAAGTTCTTTTTTTGCTTTTTCAACAGCCTTTATATCATGTAAAAGTTTTATTTTCAGTAGATTATCATTTATATTTAAACTTAGTAAATTAATTAAATAGTTTTGAATTTGAGTCATAATTAACAACGGATCGTTATCTTTAGTGAGATTTAAAAGGTGGTTATTGAAATTTATAGCATCTGTTTGTTCAAGATAAGAATTCATAAATTCATTAACTAAATCAAAATTTTTAGGTTCATTTTTTTTAGAAGGTACAAAGAAACACTGAGATCTAGATACTACAGTTGCTATCATATCCGTTATATCTTTAGTTAAAAAGAAGAAAGTTGTATTTGAAGGGGGTTCTTCAAAAGTTTTGAGTAATGCATTAGCCGCATCAGTTGAAAAGTTTGTATAATTTAGTCCGCCGGGATTGCCGTTAGAATCTCTGTCACAAAAAATAAGCACTCTGTGGTATTGGGAAGTTATTGCAAGATCGTTTTTTATCATTCTTGCCTGAGAGATTGAAAACATTGTTTTGGAATCATCATCAGATGGTTTGTTATCATTTTTTGAATAAGTTAAAACAGCCGGGTGATTGTTGTTTCTAATCCAATTACAATTTATACAGTTACAATCAATTTCAGCAGAGTATTTACAGTTTAAAATTCTTGCAATTTCAATAGCAAGTTCATATTGTGCTTCAATGTCGTTACCCCAAAATAATATACAGTGAGCAATATTTTTTTTAGGATTTTTTATGCCATTAATAAAATATTCAGTTAAAAAAGGATAATCTTTATATAAATCAGCCATATACAAATCCTTCTCTAAATAAAACATCTTCAATTTCAGTTTCCGGAGATAAGGATTGTCCGGACTTAATTTTAAATTCGGCTTCCGTCAAATTTTGTTTTAGATTAATTAAATCTTTTAACGAAGTATTTTTCAATTTCTGTAGATTTAATTTTACAACATATTCGTGTTGGCCGGTTAGTTTTGAAAGTTCAAAAGTTGAATAATCACGTGATTTAGCTTTTAAAATAATCCATTTTCTAAGCATAGTTTGAAGAGCTGCGGTTATTTCAAGGCAGTATTTTTTTTCGAGTAATTTTCTATATTCTAAAAGAGCTTTATCTTTTTCACCTTTCATCAGAAAATCAGAGAATGCGAATAAATCTTCATTTGAAACGCATAATTCTTTAACCATGTCTTTAGTGATTTTTTTATTAGGGTAAGCAAAAAGTTTGAGTTTATCAAGTTCAGCATCAATTTCTCTTAAATTATTTCCCATTTGAATAATTATTTGAGCGGGAGTATCCTTATCTAAATCCAAATCTTTAGATTTTGCCTGTTTTTTTATCCAATTTTCTAATTCCGCAGTTTTGTAAGTTGGAATAGTGGAAAATTCTTTGGCATTATATTTCGAAAGCAGTTTAAAAAATTTTTTTCTGCTGTCGAGTTTTTTCCCTTCGTTTCTCGGAAGTTCAGCGACAAAAACAATATCAGAATTATCGCTATTATCTTGAAGTGCTTCTTCAATTTGTTTTATTTCTTTATCTTCAAAAGTTTTTGAAAAATAGTCATTAGCTTTTATTATGGTAAGCATTTTCCCAAACATCATAGGCTGTGCTCTTAATATAGAAATTAAATCAGCGAATTTTGGGTTGTCATAAGTTTTAAAACTCATTTCAATAAAATTTTTATCAAGTCCTTTTTTAAGCTTGTTAATTTCTTCTGTTATATTAAATTCTTCATCTCCATAATAAAAAAATATTGCCATATTCAAATTATATAATAAGAGAACTTAGCTTTCAATCAATAAACTTGCACCGATTACGCCTGCAGTATTTCCTAGTTTAGCTGGAACTATTTCGACAGAGCTTCCGGCTACTTTCATTGCACGTTTTTTAATAGTTTCTTTTATCGGGTCTAGTAATATATCTCCTGCATCAGCGACACCGCCGCCAATAATGATT
The DNA here is from genome assembly GCA_944323365.1 of Candidatus Gastranaerophilales bacterium. GTDB lineage: Bacteria > Cyanobacteriota > Vampirovibrionia > Gastranaerophilales > Gastranaerophilaceae > SIG32. The sequence continues at coordinate 22,197 of CALUSG010000001.1, read as the reverse complement.
CTTTCGGGATTGAGTAAATTTACAACACTGGAAAGTCCAAAACCTATATACTCACCCATTTTAGTGAAAACTCTTTGAGCTACAGGATCTCCTTCTTGTGCAGCTTGAGCAACAATATAAGGTGTTATTTCTCCGCCATTTGCCATTTCTTGATATTTAGTAGATTTACCGCCTAAAAGATATTCTTTTGCCATTTTTACTATAGAAGGACCGGATGCAAAAGCTTCTAAACAGCCAGTATCACCGCAGCCACACAAAGTCCCTTCATGCATTTGGAGTTTTATATGTCCTAATTCTCCTGCTGCATTTGCTGCTCCTCTTACAAGTTTTCCATTGATTACTATTCCGGAACCTATGCCTGTCCCGATGGTCATGCATATGAAATTTTCGCAGTCTTTTCCAGCACCAAAGTTTAATTCTCCTAATGCGGCACAATGTACATCGTTATCTATTCGTGTTGGAATTTTGAATTCGTTTTCTATGATTCTTGCTATTGGTATATTAACCCAGCCGGGGATATTTGGAGCAAGTCTTACTATTCCATTCTTGTAATCAATTTGTCCGGGAAAATCAAATCCGATTCCTTCTATTTCATGAATATTAGTAGCTTCTATTAAATCTTTTATAGCTTGTTTTATATTATTAACAGTGTATTCATAACCCATCTCAGCACGTGTGGGTACTGAATTAGAGTATAATATTTCTCCTTTATCATTAACTAAAGCGATTTTTACATTTGTTCCACCAACGTCTATACCAATTCTATTTTTTGTCATAACTTCCCCTTATTCTATATTTTTATTTTATGACAAAAATAAAAATATTGTTGGTTTAATCTAAACTTTCCCAATAACCTTTTGTTTCATCATCAGGATTTACATCGTTATGAGCATACCAGCTGCATCCTATCCCATTAAGTATTTGTGGAGAGTCTTTGGTACAAGGCCAACCGGCTATATGATTAAAAAGGACATCCTCTAATTCTTCTTCAGATGTATATTTAGCATACATTTTGGTAGGCTCTAGTAAGTCATTTTTGACGGAAAACCTAAATATATCATAACCTATTCTGTTCGGGCCGGATTTTGGGCCATTTGTATCAGCTAAGATTCTTATTGTTGTTCCTGATACCATGATATCAACAGAGGAACCGTTTTTTAATAAATATAAAGGTGCCGGATAGTCATCTGAGTTATTTTTAAAATCGGCAGTCGAGTAAGATTTTAAACCGGTATAATTTGTTATAGTATAATCTTTTTCTGATTTTTCTAAGTAGTTACAATTTTTCAGAAAGATTGTTCTCATTTTTGAAGTATATGTTGTATTAATTACACCATTCACGAAGCAGTTTTCTAAAATGTTTTCTCCAAGTTCCATACGGGTTTTTATTAAGGCTTCGGATAATATTGCATAAGTCTGTGTATATCTTGTTTTTAAAACTTTTATCTTATATTTATGAACAAGTGTCGGGATAGTTAAAGCGGCCACAACCCCTATAATAGCTAAAGTAATCAGGATTTCAGCGAGAGTAAAAGCGGGTTTAAATTTAAAGATTTTATTATAGAAACGTAAATGAATAAATTGTCTAAAATCAAAACCTAGAGCCAAAGCCGGGGGGGGGCGACTTGCTGAACCGCTTTTGTAATAACCTTTTCCATAAAAATAGCCTCCAATAATTAATTAATACAATATAATTAGAATTATGTCAAGAAAAATGATAATTTCTAGTTAAGATCATGTATAATTGATTGTATATAATAACTTTTTATTAAAAACAAATTTTTAATATTTTAAAATTATTGATTAGAAATTTGTTTCTATTCACATATGACCTTGATTTTATTCATAATTAAAAGTATTATTATTTAGGCAAATTTTTAAAAAAGTCTTTTTCATAAAGAGCCCTATAAGTACACCCTGCACCGTTGTAACCGTTTGTCGAAGTATCAGAGCAGTAGGTAATAGATCTAAAATAAGTATTTTTAGCCCCCATAGGTAAAAGCTGACCATCATCCATTAATTGGAACATAAATAAATCGTGTCCGAGCCTGTTTGGTTTTTTCTTGTGACCATTAACGTCAACTGAAATAAATGTATATCTATTGGTACTGACATTTTCAAGTAAAACTAGCATGCCGTTATTCATTACAAATTGTCCATCATCAAAGTAGGAATAAAATTGTTCATCTAGAACATCTGTACCATCATAATTCATGTAAAATTCATAATTTTGTGAATCCTTAGCATATGCTATATTTGGCATACAGGATTTTTGAATATCAGACTGCCCCCATCCGCAATCTTTAACATTTTTGATATATTTCATAAGAATAGATTTTAATTTGCGTGATCCGACATTAGATGAAGTAAGCGGGTATCCGTTATCTTGTTCATACATTTTAAGAGCCTGAGTCAAAGTAGAATAAGCATTTTTTAAGCCGACTTCAAGTTGCCTGTTTTGAATAGATGACATAAGAGTAGGAATAGTTAAAGCGGCCACAATACCGATAATTCCTAAGGTAATCAGGATTTCAGCGAGAGTAAAAGCGGGTTTAAATTTAAAGATTTTATTATAGAAACGTAAATGAATAAATTGTCTAAAATCAAAACCTAGAGCCAAAGTCGGGGGGGGGCGACTTGCTGAACCGCTTTAGTGATAACTTTTTCCATAAAAATAACCTCCAATAATTAATTAATATAGGATAATTAATTTTTTGTCAAGTATTAAATTAAGATAATATTAAAATATTGAGCCACTGCCTAATTTATACTATAATTATTTTATTGTAAGAAGCGAGGTAATTATGATAGACAAAACAGCAGTTATACATCCATCAGCACAGATTGCGGATGATGCTATAATTGGACCATACGTTGTTATAGGTGAAAATGTAAAAATAGACAGTAAAACAAGAGTTATTGCAAATGCCTATATTGAACATGCAGAAATAGGTGAAAGATGTACAATTTCTCCTTTTGCAACAATAGGTTCAGAGCCACAGGATTTGGGGTATAAAGGTGAAAAAACAAAAGTTGTTATTGGTGATGATACTATAATAAAAGAAAATGTTACTATTCATAGAGGAGCTGCTTGCGGAGATTTCACAACAAGAATAGGAAACAAATGTTTGTTAATGGTTGGTTCGCATGTTGCACATAACTGTGTTTTGGCGGATCAGGTTATCTTGGCTAACCTTGTAACTTTAGGCGGGCATGTTCATGTAGGCTTTGGAGCTTTTGTAGGCGGAATGAGCGTGTTCCATCAAAATATAAGAATTGGCGATATGGCAATTATTTCCGGATTTTCTGCTTCTCGTCAAGATATTTTACCTTATTCTAAAGGTGAGGGCCGTCCTCCTGTACCTCGTGGGCTTAATGTTATTGCAATGAAACGTCGTGGGGTACCGCAAGATATTAGAACAGCCACAAATGAAGCTTTTAAATTATTAATTTCAGAGGATTTGAATACAACTCAAGCAATTGAAAAAATTAAAGCTGAAATTCCTATGAATGAATATATTGAAAAAATGATTGAATTTATTCAAACATCTAAACGTGGAGTATTGTTAAAATCTCACAAACATGGTTATCAATCACTAGAAGGCGGAGAGGAAGATGAATAAAACTGTATGGGAAAAGTACGCAGAAGTGCTTGTAGATTATTCAGTTGATGTTCAAAAAGGTGATTTGGTAGAAATCCGCTCCGAAAGTATTTATGCCAAAGATCTTGTAAGAGCTGTTTATAAACGTGTTTTGGAACGTGGCGGGCATCCTTTAGTCAGAACAGGACTTGGTGACCTGGCTGAATTGTTTATTAAATACGCATCGGAAGAACAATTGGATTATGTCGATCCTATTTCTAAACTTGAATATGAAAGGGTTGATAAATTCATTTCTATAGGAAGTCCGTTGAATACAAAAAGTATGAAGCGTGCTGATCTCCAAAAGCTTGCACGTCGGGGGAAAGCAACTAAAACCTTATCAGAACTTTTGATGAAAAGATCGGCAGAAGGTTCAGCTAAATGGGTTATCTGTGATGTTCCGACCCATGCTTTAGCTCAGGAAGCAGGCATGTCTTTTGATGAATATTCAGAATTTTTATTTAAGTCCTGTTATCTTGATTTGGAAAATCCTGTTGCAAAATTAAGAGAATTAGACGAAAAACAGACAAAATGGGCTGATTATTTAAGTAAAGTCAAAAAGTTACACATAACCGGCGAAAAAACAAATATAACATTCAATGTCGAAGGTAGAAAATGGATTAGCTGTTCGGGCTTGAATAATTATCCGGATGGAGAAGTCTTTACCTCTCCTGTGGAAGATGGTATAAATGGCGAAATTTATTTTGATTACCCGCAGAATTATCGTGGAAATGAAGCCCATGGAGTTCATTTGTGGATTGAAAACGGAAAAGTTGTAAAAGCCACCGCAGACAAAGGTGAAGAATTTTTACACGCTATGCTTGATATGGATGAAGGCTCACACGGTATAGGAGAAATTGCCGTCGGTACAAATGATATGATTCAGGAGATTACTGGTAATATCCTTTTTGATGAAAAAATTGGCGGAGCAATCCATATGGCGGTCGGGGCTTCTTATCCTGAAACAGGCGGAAAAAATGTTTCCGGACTTCATTGGGATTTAATCAAAAACATGAAAAACGGCGGTAAAATTTTTGCCGATGATGTCCTTATTTATGAAAACGGCAAATTCATTATTTAAGAATATAGTTGTTTAAAGATGAAATCATTGGTAATAGTCATTTCATCTGAGTCCTGCGGTTTCATAAAGATACTTGGATTATTTTCAGGTAGTTTTTTATCAAGTTTTTGTATAATATTACCTACTGTTTTATTTGTAACGGGTTTAATCGGGTCTGCCATCGTTTAACTCCTTAGTTTTAAAATCGGCATTTTTTTGTAAAACTTTTAGGATTTTTTAATATTTTTTACATAAAGTTACATTGACATAAAAGGTTTTGAATGTTACTATCTTAAGGAGAAGATTTATGATTAAAGTATCACCAATAATTGAAAAGCTGTCTTCGCTCAAATATGATCAGGCTATTTCTGTTATAAAAGGAAATTATAAGGGCTATAAAAATGCCTCAAAAGAGTATGCAAAAATTGCCGTCAAAAATTTTGACGAATCATTGCAGGCTAAAGGCCCTGAGATTAAAGTTCCATTGTTTTCCGCTTATGGTTTGAGATTTGTAAAGGTATGGTTCTTGAATAAATTTAGAATTAAATCGCCTGAAGAAAAAGCCTTTAAAAAGATGTGTAAAGAATATAAGATGAAACAAGAAATTTCTAAAATGATTAAAAATGGGTGATGATTATGATTGAAAATAGAGTTTCAAATATAATTGGTGCTAGAAAGATGACTATAGCTGAAGTTGCCCATTTAACAGGTCTTAGTTACAATGCTGTAGCAAATATATATTACGATAAAACAAAAGGCATAGATTTCGAAACATTAGATAAACTTTGTTTTGCACTGGAATGTGATACTAATGATATTTTTAAATACATTCCTGATTAAATTATCTCTGTCAAATCATTTTTTATCAGATTATAAAAATGGTCATCAATTGTGTTGTAGTCAGTGAAGTTAACGACATAAGGCAAGTCGCTTCGGTCAAATTTGTATTTTAATTCCGAAATTATTTTGTCGAATTTGTCTGACTTTACCAAAATATCCAAATCCGATAGCGGTGTAAAATCTCCGGTTACCCTTGAACCGTAGGCGTAAAATTTGTACGGGTAGTCTTTTAATATATCTTTAACGATTTTGTATTCTTTATTTGTAATGCCTTTAATCATTCTAAATTTTTTTCCAGATTATTTATCAAAATTTCTGTATCTTTTATAAATGCAGGTATAATTTTTAGGAGTTTGCGGGATTTTTCAAGGCTGTATTCATGTGCTGTATTGTTGCGTTTTTCGTAATATTCCCGCCAATTCTCCCAGTTATCTATGAATTTATATCCCTCCATAAATCGGAAAGTGTTGTTTACAGTTAATTCTTCTTCATTTTTTCCGTATATTTTTTTCAAAACACGTTTCATTGTTTTTCGTGCAATCTCAAGGGTGTATTCAAACCTTTTTATGCATGAATCTTCGAGCATATCCGCAAAATCACGGGTTTTGTTTTCCTCAAGTTTTTCCATGCTTGTTTTGAGTATATCTAATGCAGATTTTAAATTAGTTATATCAATTTCCATACATTTGAAGATAACATATTTTTTCTCTGTACGCAACAAAAAAGGAGGTCGTTAAACCTCCTTTTATAGTGTGATGTCTTACGCATTAACCAATGATTTTGAGTGTTCAAGCTGCAATGTGCAGGTTGTAACGTCACATATACAAGATGGTCCGAAGTATTGAACAGCACCCGGGAATAAATATCTGTCGTTCATTGCCCAGTCTTCTCTGTGTTGTTCTAATTCTTTGAACACCGGTCCGTCAAGTTTTACCAATGCTTTTTGGATAACCGGTTTCATTTCGCCGTGACGTTTTTCCATGTTCATCATCATTGTTAAAGGTATACCGCCTGCTATCCATTCATCAGCAGGAGCTGTAAGGTTTCTTACTGATGAAAGATATCCTGTTAAACCGAAGTTGATTAATGCAAATGCGTTAAAGCCTAATGAATAGCAATAATCAGCATCAAAGTTTGACGGGAATGCACATCTTCCTTCGTATCCGAAGAAGTGTGACTGCGGTGAGAATTTTCCGATATATTCACCTTGTGATCTCAATTCATCAAGTTTTGTTGAAATCATTTCAATCAATAATTTTTCAGTTTCGATTTTGGAAACCTGAACGTTACCGTGTGGATCTCTGTCTGCTAATAATTGACCTTTAATTAATACAGGAAGTGAATTGTAAACTTTTGCATTATCAGGGTCAAGTCTGTTTTCAACTATATCGAATTTTTCTCTGATTGTTGTTGCGTTTACAAAATTTGGATCATTTTCCAATGAGGCCATGATATCATTTAAGTTAGCAATCATAGATTTCATTTCAGGTATAAATTCAATCAAGCCTTCCGGAATAATTGCAATACCGAAATTTTTACCTATGTTGGCACGTTTTGCAATAATGTCTGTCATGTAATTAACGATTTGTTCCAAAGACATTTTCTTTTCTTCGACTTCTTCGGAAATCAAAGTGATATTAGGCTGTGTTTGTAATGCAGCTTCCAAAGCAACGTGTGAAGCACTTCTGCCCATAATTTTAATAAAGTGCCAGTATTTTTTAGCAGAATTTGCATCACGCTGAATGTTTCCGATTAATTCTGCATAAGTTTTTGTTGCAGTATCAAAACCGAATGAAATTTCGATTTGGTCGTTTTTCAAGTCGCCGTCAATTGTCTTCGGACATCCGATAACCTGAATTCCTGCATTATTTTTTACAAACCATTCAGCTAAAAGTGCTGCATTTGTATTTGAGTCATCACCGCCGATTATTACAACGGCAGAAATATTAAGTTTTCTGCAAACTTCAAGTGATTTTTGGAATTGTTCTTCTGTTTCAAGTTTTGTTCTGCCAGAACCAATAATATCAAAACCACCGGTGTTTCTGTATTGGTCAATAAATTCATCGGTAAATTCAACATATTTTCCGTCAATAATTCCTGACGGGCCGCCTAAAAATCCGTATAATTTATTTGATGAATTTGCCTGTTTTAAAGCATCATACAAACCTGCTATTACGTTGTGTCCTCCGGGAGCCTGTCCGCCTGAAAGTATTACACCCACGTTCTTTTGTTCGGAGGTTGTCATTGAAATTGAATTCTTAAAAGTTACAACCGGTTTACCGTATGTATTTTTAAATAAATTTTGTATTTGCTCTTGATCTCTTACTGATTGAGTAGAAGATCCTTCAACCAGCTCAAGGCTGTTTATTCCCAATGCAAGACAAGCAGGGAGTTTCGGCTGGTATTTTAATCTTTCGATTTGTAATGGTGAAAGTGTTTTCATAAATTTCTTCCTTCTTTTGTTCTACTAATATATTTATACTATAAATTTTATTTCATTGCCACAGTCATATCTGCTTCTACAACAATTTTGCCATCGACTTTACCTATGGCATGAGATTTTCCGATAGGTCCTTTTAATTTTAAAAGTTCAATCTCCATATCAAGTCTGTCGCCCGGTCTTACTATCCCTCTAAATCTTACATTATCCATACCTCCGAATAACGCAAGTTTACCTTTATATTCCGGCAGACATAATAAGACGGGAGCAGAACATTGAGCCATTGCTTCTAATTGTAAAACTCCAGGCATTATAGGATTTCCAGGAAAATGCCCCTGAAAAAATTCTTCGTTCATTGTTACGTTTTTGTATCCTTTTGCATATTTCCCGGGCACACATTCCGTAATTCTGTCCACAAGTAAAAACGGATATCTATGCGGTATCATATTCATAATTTCAATCGTATCAAAGCTCAAAACTTCTTCTGTCATATTTTTCTCCTTATATTTCTTTTAATTTATCTTTTAAAATTTTTGCGACTTTTAAATGTACGGCATGTCCCGCCTCTTTTATAAGTATTTGTGCTTTTAAATTCAATGGGTTTACTCCTGTTAAATATAAATCACCAATGCAATCTAAAATCTTGTGTTTTATAGGCTCATTTTCAGAACGTAAACTTGTGGTATAACCGTTATCAGTTAAACCTACTGTATTTTCAATAGTTACACCTTGTGCAAAACCAAACATTTGGAATTTCCTTAAATCTTTGTAAAAACCAAAAGTTCTTGCTTCAATAATTTCATCAGGATTTTTGGGATTAAAGTTTACCCAGCGTCTTGTTAAATCCGGATGATCATAATTAACTGCATATGAAATAAATAAGTCTTTATCAGGCAAAATTACCATACTGGTTTTCCCGTTTAAATAATAAACAGGTTCACAAACCGTATAAAATTTCGGTTTGGATTTTTCTATGCCTGCTTGTTTAAAAAGTTCGACCCATTGTTTTGCACTTCCATCAAGTGCCGGAACTTCATATTCATCCATACAGATGTCAACAGAATCAATTCCGCAGAAGGCCATGGCAGCTGAAAGATGTTCTTCAAGTATGACTTTTGATTTTTTGTTGCCTAAAGTTACGCAATGGTCTGTAGAAATAAGATTATCCACATCTGCCGTAAATGCTTCTTGACCTTTTACAAAATATCTTATTTTGCCTTCATTTGAAGGGAAAAAAGTTACTTTGCAAGGCTTATTTTTCATTAAGCCGTTTCCTGAAATTTCTGCTTGTTTTTTAAGTGTTCCCATTATTCGTTATGTGCCTCTTCAAAAGCTGTAAGCATTGGTTCATATTTTCTGAATTTTGCAATAATTTCTTGTGCATCTTTCATTGTCTTAAGCTGTTTAATAAATTCTTTTCTAGGAACAGCCGGAATACCTACAACAATTGAACGTTCAGGGAAGGATTTTGAAACCCCTGCTTTTGCTGCGATAATTGTGTCAGAGCCGATTTGAATATGGTCAGCTAAACCTGCTTGACCTGCTATTACTACTCTATCACCTATAACACAACTTCCTGCGATACCTACTTGAGAAATTATCAGACATCCTTTACCGATTTTGCAGTTATGACCAATCATTACAAGGTCATCAATTTTTGTATCATCACCGATGACTGTATTTTCAATTGTTCCTCTGTCAATCGTTGAATTTGCTCCTATTTCAACATTGTTTCCAATTTCAACGGCACCGATTGAAGGAATTTTAAATATCACATGTTTGGTCTGCGTTCCTTCTTTAATTTCACCATCTTTTCTTGCTTGTTCAATATTATCAGGATTTTCTGTAACAAAGCTGAAACCGTCAGCCCCAAGAGAAACTCCATGGTGTAAAATAACATTATTACCTATTTTTACTCTGTCACCTATATTTACTCCCGGATGGAAAAAGCAGTTTGTACCTATTTTTACATTACTTCCAATATATGAATTAGCAAGTATTTTAGTATTATCGTTAATTTCTGCATTTGCACATACAACTACGTTTGGACCTATTGAAACATTTTGTCCTAATTTTGCAGTAGGATCCACAACAGCTGTCGGGTGAACATCTTTATTAACCGTTGGAGGTACATAGAAAAGATTTAATAATTTCATCATGGCAAGTCTAGGACGTTCCACTTCAATTGTTGTTAAACCGTCAATTTGTACGCCTAAAGGTACAAGTGCAGCTTTTGCTTTGGATTTTGCAAGGTTTGCAATTTCATCTTCCCCTAAAGCCAGTGCTAGTGTGTTTTCATCAGCCAATAATGGCGGGGCTATATGTGTTATTTCTGCATCTGAAACTTTTGTTAGCATTCCGCTTACTATTTGTGTAATCTCTTCTACTGAAAAAGTTTTCATATCCTTACTCCTTAATTTTATTTATTGTATTTGTTGTTGATTTGCCTTGCACAAATTCTATAAATTCTACCCTTGTGCCGTTTTTTTTCATAATATCAGCTTCCGGAAGCGTATCCATAGTATAATCAGCACCTTTTGTATACACATCAGGTTTAATTTCATCTAATAATTCTCTCGGACTATCCTCATCAAACATAACTACATAGTCAACGCAGCTTAATGCACATAGAATTTCTGCTCTGTCATTTTCGTTGTTTATTGGTCTATTTTCACCTTTTATAGATTTTACAGATTTATCAGAATTTAAAAGAACTATCAGATAATCAGCAAAGGATTTTGTTTTTTGTAAGTACCTGATGTGGCCTACATGAAGAATATCAAAGCAACCATTTGTAACAACAACGGTTTTTCCGCTTTTTTGTAAATTGCGTACAAATTGTGCTATGTTTTCTCTTCTTAAAACTTGTCCCATAATAGCTTTATTTTATCAGAAAAATATACTCTTGTCGCCCTTTTTTAACAAAAAGTAATAATATTAAAATAAAGTTTTTGTTTGATGAAATATTTTATTCCAAGGAGCAAATTCTTTACAATATCTACTATCTAAAAAAGTAGTATATTTAGCAAGAATATCTTTAACGGATTTAGGATTTTCCGGTGAAATTTGATAAGTATTTTTTATATTTAACTTCACTTGAGGAAATTCAGAGATTTGTAGTTCTTTTCTTATTGCTGATGTAGCCGTATTTACATCAGCAGTTTTTATCGTTTTGTTACCGATTTGGAATTTAGCAATATTATTCCCAATTTGAACCATTGTATTACTCCTTTTAATTTATATAAAAGTCGTAAATTAAAAATTTGCCAGTTTCATTTCAGTAATTTTTTTGCAGATTCTGACAGTATTAAGAGCGGCACCTATTCTAAGGTTATCAGCGACACACCATAATGTTATACCGTTATCAAATGCTAAATTTTTTCTGATTCGTCCAACAAATACAGGGTCAACATATTCTGCATCACGTGTTGTAGGATATTCAAAATTTTCAGGATTATCTATAACTTTTACTCCATAAGCGTTTTTAAGAATTTCACGGGTTTCATCAGGTGAAATAGGTTTTTCAAATTCTATATCCACAGCTTCGCTATGACCTCTATATACAGGAACTCTTACGGCTGTACAAGAGATAGGTGTTTCAGGGTTTAGATGAAGTATTTTTTTTGTTTCATTATAAACTTTCATTTCTTCTTTTGTGTAACCATTGTCGCAGAAAACATCGATTTGCGGGATAACATTGAAAGAAATAGGTTTTTTAAAACAAATATTCTCAAATTTTTCACCGGCAAGGTTTGCTTTGGTGTCTGATGTTAATTCATTTATTGCAGCAAGCCCTGCTCCTGAAACTGATTGATAAGTTGAAACGATTAATCTTTTAATTTTTGCTTTGTCGTGTAAAGGTTTTAATACAAGCATTAATTGTGAAGTAGAACAATTTGGGTTTGCAATTATACCTTTATGTTTTTTTAAATCGTCATCATTAACACCGGCAATTACCAAAGGAACATCAATATCCATTCTGAAAGCTGAAGAGTTATCAATTAAAACTCCACCACGTTTAACAATTTCGGGAGCAAATTTTTTGGATGTAGATGCACCTGCAGAAGCTATTACAATACTTATTCCGTCAAAAGATTCGGGTTTTGCTTCTTCGACGATATATTTTTTGCCTTGAAATTCAATCTCTTTTCCGGCACTTTTAGCACTTGATAAAAGTTTCAGTTCATTATATTGAACATCCAGTTCATCCATAATTTTTAATATTTCACGTCCTACAACTCCTGTAGCTCCTAAAATCGCTATGTTTGGTTTTTGCATAATTTGAATCCCTTCTATAAAATATTTTCTAATCCGTAAATAAAGTCATTGCAGTTTACAACGTGTTTTGTCGCAAGCATAATACCGGGCATATAGCATTTTCTATCGGTTGAGTCGTGTCTAATTGTTAAAGTTTGCCCCATAGAACCGAAAATTACTTCCTGTGATGCCATATAACCAGGCATTCTTACGGAATGTATATGTATATCAGAATATGATGTACCGCCTCTTGCTCCTTTAATAGTTTCGGTTTCAAGAGAATTTCCTGTTGTGAAATTTTCTTTTGCTTTTGACATCATTAATGCAGTTTTAATTGCAGTGCCTGACGGAGCATCTTTTTTTTGATTATGGTGAAGTTCAATAATTTCAGCATTGTCAAAATATTTCGCACAAAGCTCAGCACATTTCATCATCAAAACAGCTCCTGTTGAAAAATTTGGAGCAATAAAACATCCGGTATGATTTTCTTTGGAAAGTTTTTCAAGTTCTTTTATTTGTTCATCAGATAAACCTGTTGTTCCAATAACAATTTTTATTCCGTTAGTTAAACAGTATTTTGCATTTTCAAAAATTGATTTTGGTTGTGTAAAATCTATTACAACATCTATGTCGCAAACTCTTTTAGCTTCTTCAATTGAGTGATACATTTCACTTGATGCAATATCAATTTTAGCCGCAAGTTCCGTTTCAGGACATTCAGTTATTGTGTTAACAACTTCTTTTCCCATTTTTCCCATTGCACCGCATACTGCAACTTTTATCATAATTTTCTCCTTTTGTCCTTTTATTTTATCATAAAACAAAAAGTTTGTGGTATTATAATTTTAGTCAAGGAGAAAAAATTATGGCAGATGCAAAAATTTTAGCAACTATTGAAAGAACAGATACAGAGCAGTTACAAATTTCTATTAGTGAATACAAAGGTAAAAGTTATTTGAATATGAGAATATTCTATACAACTGATGACGGAGCTACTTGGCTACCGACAAAAAAGGGCGTAACTTTTACTCCTGAACAACTTGATCTTTTGGAAGAAGCTATTCAAGAAGCTCGAAAAGAATTTATGTCTGAAGAAGAATAGTCGGAGCTTTATGGCAAAGTATGCTCTTGCACTTGTAAACATAAAAGGGTTGGGAGTTAAAACTTTCAGTTATCTTATTCCGGACGAAATGAAGGATAAAATCCAAATTGGTCAGGCTATTTTAGTGCCGTTTGGAAGGCAGGGGTTAATCAACGCATTTTGTGTAGGATTTTCTGATTATCTGCCAGGGGATTTTAAAGTAAAAAAGATAAACAAAATTTTGGATGAAAAACCTTTATTTTCTATTGATTATTTGAAACTTCTTGAGTGGGTGGCAAATTATTATTGCTGTGATTTAGTAACTGTTTTGAATGCGGCAATTCCTTTAAAATTAATTGAAAAAGCTTCAAAAACCGAGCAAATTGTTGAATTTGTACATTTTGACGGAGCAACAAAACGTCAAACAGAAGTTTTAGAAGTTTTGCAAAAATCCGGCAAAATGCCTTTAATTTTATTTGAAAGGCAAGCAAAAACTACACGAACAACAATTAAAAAGCTTGAGGATTTAGGTTGTATTAAAATTACGTCAGAAGAATTATATCGAAATCCGCTTGATATCTTGAAAATTACTGAAAAAGAGCCGTTATATAAACTTTCACCCTCGCAGCAAAAGGTTTATGAAGGGATAAAAGAAAAAGCATCCGGAAATAAAACAATTTTACTTCATGGTGTCACGGCAAGCGGAAAAACAGAAGTTTATTTTAAATTAATTGATGACACAATTAAATCCGGAAAAAATGTATTATTTTTAGCTCCTGAAATAGCTCTTGCTTCCCAATTAACAAAACGTTTGGCAAAAAAATTCGGCACAGAAGATGTTGCAATTTGGCATAGCAGTATATCTGACGGTGAGCGTTATGATGTATGGCAAAAGTTATATAAAAATGAGATTAAAATTCTCGCAGGAGCACGTTCGGCGGTTTTTGCACCTTTGCAAAATATTGGATTAATAATTATTGACGAAGAACATGAAGGTGCATATAAGCAGACAAGTCCTGCTCCAAGGTATGATGCTCGGATTGTTGCAAAAAAACTTGCAGAGTTTCATAATTGTCCACTTTTATTAGGTTCTGCAACTCCTGATATCTCAATATATTATAGAGCGTTAAATTCAGGTAATTTATTTGAATTAAAAAAACGCTATAATGATGCTAAAATTCCACAGGTTTCAGTTATTAATATGCAAGAATACGGAAGAGCTGCTTATCGTAATGTTATATCAAAACCATTACAGACAGCTATTAACGAAACATTAGAAAATAATCAACAGGTAATTTTGTTAATAAATCGCCGAGGGTTTTCAACGTTTACACAATGTCAAGCTTGCGGGCATGTGATTGAATGTCCTAACTGTGCAATTCCTATGATCTGGCATTCAAAAGACCAGCGTTTAAAATGTCATTACTGTAATCATAGCGAACAATTTCCCAATGTATGTCCTGAATGCGGTTCTGATGCATTAAAAAATAGTGGAACAGGAACTCAAAAAATTGAGCAATATATTAAAGAACTTTACCCTGATAAAAATATAGAACGTATAGACAGTGATATTTTAGTTAGAAAAGGTGAGCATATACGGCTTTTGGAAAGATTTCAAAAAGGTGATATAGATATTTTAGTCGGAACTCAAATGATAGCAAAGGGTTTGGATAACCCGAATGTAACGCTTGTCGGTGTGATTTCAGCGGATGCTAGTTTTAATCTACCGGATTTTCGTGCGTCGGAACGTGGATTTCAACTTCTGACACAGGTTGCAGGCCGTGCGGGACGGGGTGATTTTTCAGGACGGGTATTCTTTCAGACCTATAACCCTGAATATTATGCTCTTGCAAGTGCAAAAACTCAAGATTATGAAGAGTTTTATTCTAAAGAAATTATCGCACGTGAAGAATTTGATTACCCGCCGTTTAGTCAAATTATTAGGCTTGTGTTATCTTCCGAGAATAATTTCCGTGCTGAAAAATCAGCTCAGGAAATCGCTCTGAGGCTTTGTACTATGGTTGATAAATATGGCATTTCTGAAAGAATTATTGTTCTTGGGCCAACCAGCTGTGTAATTGAAAGAATTAACAGTCTATATAGATTTCAAATTGTTATTAAAAATAAAATGGATGAAAAAGGTCATAGATTTATATCAAGTTTCTTGAATAAAATTACAATGCCAAAAGATATTAAGCTCACAATTGACGTAGATCCGCTAGATATTTTATAAATTTGTTATTAATAGTTTTGTTTTTTGGCGTACTTCTCTATCTACTTCAAATATTTCGTCAATTGTCGGATTTGATATTGTATTATGCTCTGACATCATTTTTTCAACTATTTCATAAATATTATATAGCTTGATTTTTTCGTCAAGGAACGCAAAGACAGCTTCTTCATTCGCAGCGTTCAGGCATGTTGTCATTGTTCCGCCGGTTTTCCCTGCTTTATATGCCAGTTTGACACAAGGGAATTTCTCAAAATCAGGCTTTTCAAAGTCTAAACGTGCAATTTCTGCAAAGCTAAAACTTTTGGATTTTATTCCTTCATATCTTTCAGGATATGATAATGCGTATTGAATTGGAATATGCATGCTCGGTAGGCCTAATTGAGCAATTACACTGCCATCTTTATATTCAATAGCTGAATGTATAATACTTTGCGGATGGATAACAACATCTATATTGTCATAATCAAAACCGAAAAGATGGTGTGCTTCGATTATTTCTAATCCTTTATTCATTAAAGTTGCACTGTCAACGGTAATTTTTTTGCCCATATGCCATTTTGGATGTGCTAAAGTCTCTTTTACGGTTGCATTTTTCATTTCATCGATAGATTTATGTAAGAATGGACCGCCTGAAGCTGTAATAATCAATTTGTCTACCTGGGAAATGTTTTTTATACACTGGTGAATTGCACAATGTTCACTGTCTACAGGAATAATTTTAACCCCATATTTACGAGCAGTTTCCATAACAATATCACCGGCCATAACAAGAGTTTCTTTGTTTGCAAGGGCTATATTTATACCATTTTTAATTGCTGTAAGTGTAGGTTTTAGACCGATTTTACCTGAACATGCTACTAGAATTATATCGTTTTCTGTATCAGAACAAATTCTTTCAAGGCCTTCTTCACCTAAAACAGTGTATTTGGGTTTGAATCTCTTTGCTTGTGCTTCTAGAAGTTCTTTGTTATGTCCACCGGCAAGTGCAATAATTTCAAATTTGTCTTGAAGTTTTTCTAAAACTTCAAGGGCTTGTGTTCCGATTGAACCGGTTGAACCTATTATACTTATCTTTTTCATATTTATATTATAATACAAAGAAGTTATAACATAATTATATTTTGAACATTTTGTTCAAAATATAACGGTTTGTTGAATAGCTTTTTGGGATAAATTTGAAAAATAAAGATTATTTTTCTATTTTATCCTCATTTACAAGATGTTCGCTTTCATTTACATAGCCGGTCAGTTGTTTTAAAGCTTGTTTGTAAGAGTTAACCGTTCCATTACCTCCTAAGCAACCTCCTGGACAAGCCATTACTTCAATAAGATTACCTAGTTCACATACTCCGTTTTTAGCGTATTTTTTCAAATCTCTTATTGATTGTTTGTCTAGTCCGTTTATTATAACAGGATATGTCGGTAAATGTTCAGGCAACATTGTTTGAACTGCTTTTGCAACACCACCTGTAACAGCATAATTTCTGCCTTCTGCAGAAGCTTCTGTTTTAAATTCCGACTCATTACAATCAGCAACTTGTATTCCTAATGCAATAAACCATGCTCCAAGTTCTTCATAATTTAATACAAAATCTACATTAGGGTTTTGCATTGCTTCTTTACGTTTTGCATTACAAGGGCTGAAAAATACCGTAACTGCATCAGGATGTTCTTTTTTAACAATTTCAGCTGTATAATATAGCGGAGTTTTAGTTGTTGATCTGAAAGGTTTCATTTCAGGGATGTGTTTTTCAACAAGTTCATTGTAACCGGCACAGCATGATGTTGTCATAAATTCGGCACCTGATTCAAGTCTTTCTTCAAATTCTTTTGCTTCAGTTTTTGTTGTTACATCTGCTCCTTGTGCAACTTCATATACATCAGTAAATCCAAGTTTTAATATGGCATCTTTTAGTTGCTTTGGAGAACAAGGTAATTGACCCATAATTGCAGGAGCTAACATTGCTATTACCTTTTTACCTGATTTAATATTTTTTAAAATATCGATAATTTGACTTTTTTCATGTACTGCTCCAAAAGGACAGGCCGCAACGCATTTGCCGCATGAAATACATTTTTCAAAATCTATTTTGGCATGACCGTCTTCACCTTTTGCGATTGCCCCGACCGGACAAGCATTTTCACAAGGTACAATAATTTTTGTTATTGCTTGATAAGGACAAACCTGTACGCACATTCCGCAATTTTTACATTTTTCAGGGTCAATTACGGATTTCCCATTTTGTATGCTTATTGCCCCAAATTTGCATGTATTTACGCAAGGTCTTGCTACACATCCTTGGCAAAGATCTGTTACGTATATTCTTGACGGAACACAACCTTTGCAAGCTGTAGTCAAAACGGTTAAAGGATCTTTTTCAGGAACTTCTCGCTCTAATGCTTTTTCAGCAAGTGTTGATAATAATTCACTGTCATCAGCTTCTTCTATTGACATTCCTAAGCCTGCTACTGTTCTGTCACGTAATATCGCTCTTTCCTTGTGTATACAACATCTGTAAGGTACTTCACTGCCTTTTGGACGCATTGCAAAAGGAATTAAGCGGGTATTTTCAGGAAAATTGTCGCTTAAATACGCTTTTATCAGCCTTACTAATATTTCACGTTTCAGATGTGAAGTCTGTTTTGGGGTAGTATTCATACTCATTTCTTATTCCTTTTATTTTAAATGTTTTTCAATAGTTGCTAAAACTTTTTCAACAGTTGCTTCTTTTACAACTTCGTCATTAACTTTTACATATGGAGCCTTAGAAAATTCCCAGTCTATTGAACATAAACCTAAACATGGTACGCCTGATACATCTACTTTGTCACCATATTTTTTGGGTACTTGTTCAATTAATTCTTGTAAATTTGCTGAACCCATTACAAAACATGTTGTTCCTAAACATACTTTTACACTAACTTTTTTGTCCATACTATCTCCTTACATATACTTTATGCTTACTTTTTTGAAATATTTGTTTTGAAGAACGTCAGATATTTTTTTAATAATATTCTTCCTTATTTCTATTTCAACCGGCAAAGCCGGATCATAATGTGCCTGGTTTAGTTTTGCACCTACCATGAAGTTTATGCAATCACTATCCAATAAAAAGTTTACCAGCTTTCCTGCTGCGTTGTCAATATCTGTTGTGCCTGATTCTAAATATTCTAATGTTTTTGTTAATGTTAATATACCTTCTGTAACCAAATCAACACCATCCATATACGAACAGGAAGGAAGTTTACCAATACTAATTGTATTATCCATTGTTATTGGTTTATTTAGTTCTCGGGAAATTAAATTTGCTGTTGTCCCTCCGCAAACTGCTTTTTTACCTTTAAAATTTTCAAACATTCTTGCATATTCAGCATCTTTTGATTGATGGTATGGCGGGCCGGTAAAGACTAATGATTCCCTGGGTTCTCTAAAATATAAGACACATGCGGAAATATCATCTTTCGGATTTCTGTCGGTTTCAATATTTCTTGCTTGGTTAACTAAATATTGTGAAAGTTCTGAACTTGAAATATCAGGATGTTCTTTTAGTTTATCTTTTAATAAGACTATTAGTCCATCACGTCTTAATCCTAGTTTTAATCGCCCTCCACCAAGTCCGGCTTGCGTTACGCCGTCAGAGCAAAATACAAGTCTGTCACCGAGTTTTAGTTCAATTTTATAAATTTTCATTTTTCGGTTTTTGAATGTTTTTGATTGAATTATTTCATAATCCGGCTGCAAAACTTCATTATTTCTTATCCATATGAATTCAGGATTACCTTCTTCTACTATTTTTGCGTTACCATCGTCATTTACATCTATAGCCGAGAAGGTCGAATAGCTTATGTGTCTTATTTTACAGACGGGTAATGAATTCATTATAATTTCAGCGGCATGGCGTATAGAAATTTGTTGACTTTCTATGAAACGTAAAAGCATTGTTGCGGTCATGCAGGATAATATATTAGCTTTAATACCACTTCCTAGACCATCAGATAAA
The DNA here is from genome assembly GCA_944323365.1 of Candidatus Gastranaerophilales bacterium. Taxonomy (GTDB): domain Bacteria; phylum Cyanobacteriota; class Vampirovibrionia; order Gastranaerophilales; family Gastranaerophilaceae; genus SIG32. The sequence goes on along the minus strand of CALUSG010000001.1, from coordinate 2,644 downwards.
ACAGCAATTAAACGAGCTTCATCAGGGTATCTTTTTGATACAAAATAATCTCCGTAGGCATTTTGGTTGTATTTTTTCATTTGACTACAGTCAATGTCAATGAACACTTTCGTCCTCCGCATCTTTATCATCGTAGTCGTTTGCAATTGAGCTTAGAAGTGTTTCGGTTTCTACCATATGTTCACCTAAAAGACAGGCGATTTCTTGTACTATTGAAATGTTTTTGGAAATTACTTCGTGTGCTTTTTGCGAAATTTTTTCACGGTTAGTTTCCGTTTGTGTTACATCTGTTATTATTGCACCTACAATTTCATTCTCTTCAATAGTAAAAGCACTTATATCATATAACCTGTTTTTGACAGGATATCTTTCTTTATGTAAATCTTTTCCTGTTTTTAAAATAGTTTTAAAAATATCTGCAAAGTCTACAATTCTATCTATTGCAGCTCCTGTCATACCATCAGGTCTTGCTTTGAATATTTCATACATGTCACCGGTAAACATTTTCATGAAACTGTCATTTGCTTCCAAAATATTCATATTATTATCTACCATTACAACTGCAGCCGGCATACAGCGAAACATTGCTGCGGCTTTTCTAACAGCAATTTTTCTCATATAGGATACGCACATTGAGGTTTCTGCATCCCCGTTTAAAAGTGCTACGGCCATATCTCTACAAGTCGGGTAGCCGCATCCTCCGCAGTTTAATTCATCATCTACAGAGTGTTTACCTATTCTTTTTAGTGCTTGTAATATTTCTTCCATTGAATAAGTCTTATGTTTTACTTTTGATGAAGTATAATCTATATTCACTACAACTGTAGGTTTTTTAGGAATTACAAGTCTGTGTTTTACATTTGATAATACATCAGAAACAACGCTTATTCCGGCTTTTTCTGTTGAAATGCAAGGACCGGCAATACATCCGCCTGCACAGGATAAACCTTCTACAAAAATTACTTTATCTAATTTTTCGGGCTTTAAATTCATTAATGCTCTTTCAAAATTTTCAAGCCCGCATATGTCGATTAATTGTATATGTTCTTTTATTCCGATTTTTTTTATAGTTTCATTCATTCCGCCGTCAATTGGATATAATGAACCTTCATGAGCAGAATGCGGAACAAATTGGTTTTTTGTATCAGTTGTAATATTTGATGTATCACCGATGTCATCGGCAATCCACATCTTCAATTCTTCAAATGTTAAAGCAAAATCTATTAAATCTCCATGGTCTGCTTCATTTTTTTTACCTATACAAGGCCCAATAAAAACTATTGAAATATCTTCTCCGTATTTTTCTTTTAATAATTTGGCATGAGTCATTGCCGGTGAACCTATTGGAGTTATGTTATTTGTAAATTCAGGATGGTAATGTCTTATAAAGTCTACAATAACCGGACATGCACTGGAGATAAATAAACCTTTTTCAGCATTATTAAGCATTTCAGCAGTCTTTATTGAAACTTCTTCTGCTCCCAGTGCTGTTTCGGATACTTCTTTAAAGCCTAAGCGTTTTAATACGGAAATCATTTTTTCAGCACTCATTTCGAATACTCCGCTCCAGGATGGGGCAAGAGATACATAAACATCTTTTTTAGATAAAAGAAGTTTTCTTACTTTATTAATATCTGTTCTTACTCGTTTTGCTCCGGCAGGGCAGGCTTTCACACAGGCTCCGCAAGCTATGCATTTATCCGGTATGACTGAGGCATGACCGTCTTCTATTTTAATTGCTTTAACATGACATTCACGTACACATTTATAACAGTCGTGGCATTCATTTGTTAAAGTATAAACAGGATTTTGTTTATCCATTTTTTCTCCTTAGGATGTTTATGCGTTTTGTTCTAAAATTTCTTTTAATTTATCTATATTAACATTATTATATTCTTTGCCATTTACATATATGTTAGGGCCGAGTGCACATTTGTTCTCGCATCTTGTGCCTTCAAGTTCTATGTTCGCCTCAATCCCATGTTCTTTTATATAATCTTCTATAAATGCTAAATTTTCTTGATTCCCACGTGCAAAACAAGAACTTCCCATGCATACTGTTATATTTAATTTTGTCATACTGTCCTCTCAATGTAATTTTAGTTTATTATTTTTTTTATGGCAACTTTTTTATAAAATTCTTTCGTATATTTTATCAATATTTTGTAAAAAAGTATTTTTGTCAAAAATTATTTCAATTTCATCTTTTGAAAGATATTTAGCAACTTGTAAATCTTCAAGGAGGTTTTCTTTAAAATTGCCGTTATTATTAAAAGCTTCTAGAGCATTTTTTTGAACAAGTGTATAAGCTTCCTCCCTAGACAGTCCTTTTGCAATCAATGATAAAAGAACCTTTTGAGAGAAAACTATTCCGCCAAATTTATCAGTATTTTTAAGCATGTTATCTTTATGCACAACCAAATTTTCAATAATTTCGTTGAACCTGTTCAGCATAAAGTCAATTAACCCTAAACTGTCAGGGAAAATAATTCTTTCGGCAGAGCTATGCGATATATCTCTTTCATGCCAAAGCGGAATATTTTCTAGGGCTACAATAGAATTTGCCCGAACAACTCTTGCAAGTCCGCATAAATTTTCTGAAAGTACAGGATTTTTTTTATGCGGCATTGCAGAAGAACCTTTT